>NZ_JBNNXU010000011.1:0-169907 GCF_052873915.1 Photobacterium sp. DNB22_13_2 | reverse complement strand
TCATTTTGCGCTGTCCCCATGAACTATTTCGTGTTCACGGGGGTATTTGATTGGAAAAGGATAGGAGGGAGCCGGGTGATGATTCGCCATCTGATGTGCTGTCTGTTTGCTTTGTTGGTTGTGCCAGCACAGGCAGAAGTTCAACCCATGCCACTGAATATGACTCAGGGAGTGACCGAGGTCAGTCAGCGGGTGTTTGATCTCCATATGACGATTTTCTACATCTGTGTGGTGATCGGTCTAGTGGTCTTCGGGGTGATGTTCTGGTCTATCATCCATCACCGTAAGTCAAAAGGGGCGGTCGCTGCGTCCTTCCACGAAAGCACTAAGGTTGAAATCCTCTGGACGGTGATCCCGTTCGTTATTCTCATCATTATGGCAGTCCCTGCCACCAAGACATTATTGGCAATGGAAGATACCACCCAGGCGGACATGACGGTTCAGGTAACCGGCTCGCAGTGGAAGTGGCATTACCGCTATTTCGATGAGGAAGTCGAATTTTATTCCCTGCTAGCAACTAGCCAAGCCCAGATCACTAATGAACGTGAAAAACGCAGCAATTACTTGCTGGAAGTCGATCGGCCACTGGTGCTACCGGTAGGTAAGAAGGTTCGCTTCTTGATCACCTCGCAAGATGTTATTCATTCTTGGTGGGTACCGGACTTTGCGGTGAAGAAAGATGCCAACCCCGGCTTTATCAACGAAGCTTGGACCCGTATTGACGAGCCCGGGATCTACCGTGGCCAATGTGCCGAACTGTGCGGCAAGGATCATGGTTTTATGCCTGTGGTCGTTATTGCCAAGTCACAAGCAGATTACGAAGAGTGGCTGCAGACAACTAAGGTTGCTCAGCAACAGGCGCGGGAAGAAGAGCAGCGTCTGTTGTCAATGCAGATGGATATGGATGAACTGATGACGCTGGGAGAGCAGGTATATAACACCCGCTGCGCAATGTGCCATCAGGCTAATGGTCAGGGGATCCCAGGGGCATTTCCTGGGTTGGCAGGGCAAGGGGTCTCGGTTGATCCCAACGCTAAGCTTGAGCACATAAGTATTGTGGTCCATGGCAAGCAGGGCACGGCGATGCAGGCGTTTGGTCCGCAGTTGAGCCTCAAAGAATTGGCAGCAGTGATCACTTACGAGCGCAATGCCTGGGATAACAATACCGGAGAAACCGTTCAGGCTGCCGAAGTGCAGGCTGTAATGGACGGTCAGGACCTATAAGGGAGAGAGTGACGATGACGGATATGTTGCGTGAGCAGACCGAGGTCGAGGATACCCAGACCGAGCAGCATGAGCATCATGAACACCACCAGACCGGTCTCAAGCGCTGGCTGTTTACGACGAACCACAAGGATATCGGCTCGCTGTACCTGATGTTTAGCTTTGCCATGTTCCTGATTGGTGGGGCAATGGCGATGGTGATTCGGGCCGAGTTGTTCCAGCCTGGCTTACAATTGGTCGAGCCTAATTTTTTCAACCAGATGACCACAGTCCACGGCCTTATCATGGTATTCGGAGCGGTGATGCCGGCGTTTACCGGACTGGCTAACTGGATGGTTCCTTTGATGATCGGCGCGCCGGACATGGCCTTGCCGCGAATGAATAACTGGAGTTTCTGGATCCTGCCTTTTGCGTTCACCATGTTGTTGGCTTCGCTATTTATGGAAGGAGGCGGACCTAACTTTGGCTGGACCTTTTATGCACCTTTGTCGACAACTTATAGTCCAGAGAGTACTGGCCTGTTTGTCTTTGCTATTCATATCATGGGGATAAGTTCGATAATGGGGGCGATCAATGTCATCGTCACTATCGTCAACATGCGGGCGCCGGGCATGACATACATGAAGATGCCGCTGTTTGTTTGGACTTGGTTGATCACTGCATTCTTGTTGATCGCCGTGATGCCGGTACTGGCTGGCGCGGTGACCATGGTATTGACTGATAAGTACTTCGGCACCAGCTTCTTCGATGCGGCTGGTGGTGGCGATCCTGTGATGTTCCAGCATATCTTCTGGTTCTTTGGTCACCCGGAAGTATACATCATGATTTTGCCGAGTTTTGGTATCATTTCGGCGATTATACCTGCCTTTTCTCGTAAGAAGCTCTTTGGGTATAGCTCGATGGTCTATGCAACGGCGTCGATTGCCGGGCTGAGTTTCTTGGTATGGGCCCACCATATGTTTACCACCGGGATGCCAGTGGCTGCCGAGTTATTCTTTATGTATTGCACCATGCTGATCTCGGTGCCGACCGGGGTCAAGGTGTTTAACTGGGTGGCAACCATGTGGCGTGGCTCGCTAACTTTTGAAGTCCCGATGCTGTTTGCTATTGCCTTTATCGTACTGTTCACTATTGGTGGCTTCTCCGGGTTGATGCTGGCCATAACCCCAGCGGATTTCCAGTACCACGATACCTACTTCGTGGTTGCCCATTTCCACTATGTGCTGGTATCGGGGGCGATCTTCTCCATCATGGCGGCCGCTTACTATTGGTTGCCGAAATGGACCGGGTATATGTTCAATGAGAAGTTGGCCAAGTGGCATTTCTGGTGTTCGATTATTTCGGTCAATATCCTGTTTTTCCCGATGCACTTCTTGGGCTTGGCAGGCATGCCGAGACGGATCCCTGATTACGCGCTGCAGTTTGCTGATATCAATGCCGTGGTCAGTGTTGGCGGTTTCTTGTTTGGCCTCTCCCAGTTCATCTTCCTGGCGGTGGTGATCAAATGTGCTCGCGGTGGCGAGAAAGCTGCGGCCAAACCATGGGATGGCGCTGAAGGGTTGGAATGGACGGTGGCTTCACCGGCTCCACACCATACTTTCTCGACCCCACCTAAAGTGGATTAAGCGGAGGACTTACCATGGATAAGCCCCAGCCTGAACAGCAACCTGATAAGCACCCCGAGACAAAAGCGGTTAGTGGTTCGGGCAATAAAAAGCAGCGCTCTATCTGGTCTTTGACCCTGATGGCCGTTGCGATGTTCGGCTTTGCATTTGCCTTGGTGCCTCTGTACGACGTGTTTTGCGATATCACGGGTATCAACGGTAAAACGGCGGATACCCAGGCGGCAGCCAGTGATCGGGTTGATACCAGCCGTGAGATAACGGTGGAGTTTGTTTCCTATATCAATCCAGGCGTGCAGTGGACATTTGAACCGGAGCTTAAACAGCTGGTGGTTCATCCCGGTCAAACCCATACCATTACCTACCGGGCTAAAAATCTGACCGGACAGGATACTGTCGGCCAAGCCGTCCCTTCGGTCAGCCCGGGAATGGGGGCCCGCTACTTGAATAAAATCGAATGTTTCTGTTTCAACCGCCAGCCATTGGCTGCCGGTGAAATGGCCAGCTTGCCTTTGGTGTTCTATGTCGATCCTGACCTACCAGAGGATATCAACACCTTGACCCTGGCCTATACCCTTTACAACGCCCAGCCGGATGCGCCGGCACAAACGCAATGAGGTTGAATGATGGCGAATCCCTATTCTGAGCATGATCAATCTGTGACTCCTCCCCACGAGAACTATTATGTGCCCGAAGCCAGTGGCTGGCCGATCATCGGCGCTGTCGCTTTGTTCCTGATTGCCATGGGGGCAGGGGCAACGGTCGGCGATCTCTTTGGCGGTCAGGGACCTTGGATTTTACTGGCCGGCGTCGGGTTGCTGCTGATCATGCTGGTGGGGTGGTTTCGTGATGTGATCGCTGAGTCGATGGGGGGCCTCTACAGCCGCCAGATGGACCGGTCATTTCGACAGGGCATGAGCTGGTTCATTTTCTCTGAAGTGATGTTCTTTGCTGCCTTCTTCGGGACACTGTTCTATGCCCGGATGATTGCGGTGCCATGGCTGGGTGGGGCTGGCAACAATGCCATGACCCATGAGGTACTGTGGCCTGAGTTCATTGCCCAGTGGCCTTTGGTCATGACACCGGGGGGGGCTGAGACAACGGCGATGGGCCCGATTGGTTTGCCGCTCTATAACACCCTGATATTACTCGTTTCGTCAGTGACGGTACATATCGCTCATACGGCGTTGGAGCAGGACAACCGGCCCAAGCTCAAGCTGTTTTTGTTGTTGACCGTCTTGCTTGGCTCACTGTTTGTCTACTTGCAGGGAGTGGAGTATGTCCATGCCTATGAAGATATGGGCTTGACGCTGGATGCCGGGATATACGGCAACACCTTCTTCATGCTGACGGGATTCCATGGATTGCATGTCACGCTCGGGACTCTGATTTTGTTTATTGTCTGGCTGCGGGTATTGCGGGGCCATTTTACCCCCGAGAAGCATTTTGCCTTCCAGGCCGGGGCTTGGTATTGGCACTTCGTCGATGTAGTTTGGCTCGGGCTGTTTGTGTTTGTTTACATCTTGTAAAGCTAGGCTAGATGACCGTTAGTATGGTCGCGGGTTAGGTGTTATGTAGCCGCTGGCCAGTGCGATAAGCAGTAGGGCAAACAGGAATACGGAGAACAGTATCCGGCGCCCGAGGTGGCGTGACATAGGTTGGCTTTGCTTACCTTTGAGCATTGCCGGTAGGGCACGAAACAGATTCAGCACGATAAATATCAACAGGCAAACAATCAGGGCTTTCAGCAACATAGGGGACTCCGGTTAGATGGAGACAGGTCTCCGGTCAGGACTGGGTGAATCATGCGTCGGATAGGTTTTATTCTTTTTACTGTGGCGGTACTGATGACATTGGTCAAGTTGGGATTTTGGCAAATGACCCGCGCTCAGGAGAAAGAAAGTTTGGGTCATGCATTGAAGTTTCGCAGTGAGCAAATGTATTACAGCTTGGCGAGCCTGCCGTCAGACCCGCGCTGGTACAGCCTGACCTTGCGAGGGGAGTTTGACCATAGCAAGGCGGTATTGCTGGATAACCAGCTGTATCGAGGGCGTCCGGGGTACCACGTGCTTTACCCCTTTGCCGTAGATGAAGGCTGGGTGCTGGTAAATTTAGGCTGGATTGCTGCGCCGACCTACCGGGATCAGATCCCGGTATTGCCTGAGCACCATGGCGAACTCAAGGTCAGCGGCATCATTGCTCCGCCGTCTTCCCTGCTGGAGCTAGCGCCTGAGGTGATGGGTCAGGGCTATCCGTTGAGAGTGCAGAACATCAGTATGGCGGATTTGAGCCAGCACATGGACATATCCCTTCCTGCTTGGGTGTTACAGATAGACCCAGACAGTCCGCTGGCACTCAATCAAACTTGGATCCCGGTGGTAATGGGACCGCAGAAACATTACGCCTACGCGCTGCAATGGTTTTTGATGGCGCTGGCAGTATCTGGACTCGCATTTTGGTGGTTGAGACGGAGTAAACCATGAAGAAACAAGGAACGTTGCTATTACTTTTCGGAGCCTTTGCCCTGCCGGTGATTTTGGCCAAGCTGATGCTGGATCTCAACTGGTACCAAGGTGGGGTCACCAACCGCGGTGAGCTGTTGGAATCGCCTATGGCCTCGGAATGGCTGGGTGAAAGCCAGCAGTGGCAATTGATCTATTTGCTCCCTGAGCAGTGCGATGAACTGTGCCAGGGGGCGTTGTTCAACCTGCGTCAGGTCCCGCAGGCTGTCGGGGCCGAACAAGATAGACTCAGTAGCATATTGTTGGTTGATGGCGATACGCTTGAAGAGCAGTCCTCTGAGTTCAAAAAGCAGCTTTCCGGTCTAGAGCAGCGTCAGGTGCCCGGTTATGTGGTTAATCAACTCAAGACTCTGGAGTACGGTGCCAAGGCTATCTATATTGCCGACCCGCTCGGTAATGTGATGATGGCTTACCCCTTGGTCAAAGGCCAGGTCGCGGTATTGGCACAAGGTAAGGATGTGCTGAGAGATCTCAAGCGGCTGCTGAAAATTTCCAAAATCGGCTAGGGAGAGCATGTGATGAAACAGGACCATTTTCGATTATGGGTCGTTCTGACTTTTGCATTATCGCTGTGCGTGATTGCCCTCGGTGCCTATACCCGCCTCACTGAAGCGGGCTTGGGCTGCCCGGATTGGCCGGGATGTTATGGCTTTGCCGGGGTGCCGCAGAATGAAGCACAGCAGGCGTTGGCAGCATCGCGCTTTCCTGATGCGCCGCTGGAAGCAGGCAAGGCCTGGAATGAAATGTTACACCGCTATGTGGCTGGCACTTTGGGGCTGATGATTCTGGCTCTTAATATCATGGCGTGGCGTAAGCCATCTCGGCCCAAGGGGTTGCCAGCATTGCTGTTGGCGACCGTCGTATTTCAAGCACTGCTTGGGATGTGGACTGTCACCATGGTGTTGATGCCGGTGGTGGTGATGGGGCATTTGCTGGGTGGCTTTACCACCGCCTCCCTATTGTTCCTGCTCTGGCTGCGTCTGGGGAGAACATCGTTGTATCCCTCTTCAAACCATACCAGCACCGCCCTTCAGGCCTTTGCCTTGTTTGGTTTGCTGGTGGTGATCGGACAGATCGCGTTAGGAGGCTGGACAGCAGCAAACTATGCCGCTGTCGTCTGTACCCAACTTCCGTTGTGTGAGGTTGATTGGCGGCAGGGTTATGACGCCTCGGCATTTGCCTTGATCCAGCCCGAGCACGAGACCTATCAGTACGGGGTGCTGGATTACCAGCAGCGGGTCACTATCCATGTGACCCACAGGATCGGGGCGGTAGTGACGGCTGGGGTACTGTTTGTGCTTGCCTGTTTGTTGTGGCGGCAGAGGGCACTTAGAGGTGTGACGGTGATGATGCTGTTGGTGTTAGCGGGGCAAATTGGCCTTGGCATTACCAATATTGTGGCCAGCTTGCCGTTATCCGTCGCTGTGGCCCATAACGTAACTGGCGTCTTGCTGTTGTTATCGCTGGTGGCGGTGAATATGCAGGTATACCGGATGCGTCAGGCAGGCCGTTATACCAATCGAATAGCATCCCGGATGGGGAGTTGATCAAGCGTGTGGAATAGCCAAAGGAGGGCCTGAGCATGGCAAAGAGTCAGGTTGTAGCAAAAGGGGGCTATAAGCCTCTGACATCGGCAAGGGTATGGCAGGATTACCTGACCATGACCAAGCCAAAAGTGGTTGCGATGTTGTTGCTGACAGCATTGGTTGGAATGTGTCTGGCGGTACCGGGGATCCCACCGCTCAAAGCCGTGGTGTTTGGTTTGGTTGGGATTGGCTTGCAGTCGGCGGCAGCGGCGGCCTTCAACCATGTGCTGGATCGCCGTTTTGATGCCAAGATGGCAAGGACGTATCATCGTCCACTGGCCAAAGGCCGGGTTGAAACCCATAAGGCAGTGATCTTTGCCTGTGTGCTGATGGTCGCTGGTTTTGTCGTGCTGTGGCAACTTAACGCCCTGACCGCTTGGTTGACGTTTGCCAGCTTGATTGGTTATGCCTTGGTGTATACCGTTTGGCTCAAGCATGCCACGCCGCAGAATATCGTGATCGGTGGTCTTGCCGGGGCCGCACCGCCTTTGTTGGGTTGGACGGCGGTCACCGGGGAGTTGCACTCCCATGCGCTGCTGTTGGTGATGTTGGTGTTTACCTGGACCCCTCCGCACTTCTGGGCGCTGGCGATCCATCGTCGTGATGATTACGCCAAGGCGGGGATCCCGATGCTGCCGGTGACCCACGGTATTAGTTACACTAAGACCATGGTGCTATTGTATACTTTGATGCTGGCTGTTGTGGGCTTGTTGCCTTGGTTGACCGGAATGAGTGGCTGGTTGTATCTAGCGGGTAGCAGCGCACTGAATCTTGGTTTCATCGGCTATGCGCTGAAGCTGAAATTTGCCGATGAACCCGGCCATGCATGGGCAACCTTCAAGTATTCGATTTGGCATTTGTTGGCGCTGTTTGTGGTCTTGTTGGCCGATCACTGGCTGGCAGCGCTGCTAGTTTAGCTGTGGGCTTAATGACTGCTTAGTTGCAGCATTGGGCCGCTTCCCCTGAATATTCCCATCCTGCAGACTGGGGATAGCCCCTGTGGATTTTGTCTACAGGGGCTTTTTATTTGGCCCTGAACACCAGATAATCGCGGTCCGGATATCGAGAGTTGAGGTTGTTGTGCTGCAAGCGTTGCGAGATAGAACATTGCACCGTCAGGTGTTTGCCCTGGCGTTGCCGATGGTGTTGTCGAATATTACTGTTCCCTTACTGGGGTTGGTTGATGCTGCGGTGATAGGGCACCTCGAACATGCTTGGTATCTGGGTGGGGTTGCCGTTGGCGGGACCATGATCAATGTCACCTTCTGGCTCTTGGGCTTCTTGCGGATGGCCACAACCGGGCTCAGTGCCCAGGCCTACGGCGCTTCTGATCGCGACGCGCAGGCAAGGGTTTTCATTCAAGGTATCGCCTTGGCGTGGTTGATGGCGCTGGTGCTGCTCGTGTTCCACCGTCCGGTAGCCGATCTTATCTTCCATTTCAGCTCGGCCAGCAGCGAGGTGAAAACCTTCGCCGAACAGTATTTCTCCATCCGTATCTGGGGGGCGCCCGCAGCGTTGGCAAACTTTGTCATCATGGGCTGGCTGCTCGGTAGCCAGAATGCCAAGTTGCCGATGTGGCTGCTGATTGTGACCAACGTGGTCAATATCAGCTTGGATGTACTGTTTGTCCTCGGCTTTGGCTGGAAAGTGCAGGGTGCGGCGGCTGCCTCGGTACTGGCCGAGTACAGCGGGTTGGCTCTGGGGCTATGGTTTGTCTCTCGCCAATGGTTGAGCCAAGCGCTGCCGGCGTGGCGAAGTAAGTTGGGCAGCATACTCCATGGTACGGGCCGCTTGCTCAAGCTTAACCGGGACATTTTCCTGCGCAGTTTGTGCCTGCAATTAACTTTCACGTTCATGACATTTCAGGGGGCCACACTAGGCGATAATGTGGTGGCTGCCAATGCGGTGTTGATGAGCTTCTTGATGCTTGTCTCTTATGCGATGGATGGATTTGCCTATGCCATGGAGGCGATGGTGGGCAAGGCGATTGGTGCCCGTAACCGTGAGGAGCTCGGCCGCAGTTTGGTAGGAACGACCTTCTGGAGTCTGATGATTTCTCTGGTACTGACCTTGGCATTTGCTGTATTTGGCCGAGACATCATAGCGCTGATTTCCGATATTCCTGCCGTGCAACAAGAAGCGGCTCAATACCTGCCATGGTTGGCTGCAGTGCCGTTGGTGGCCATGTGGTGCTTCTTGCTCGATGGCATCTTTATTGGGGCGACACGAGGGCGGGAGATGCGTAACAGCATGTTCGTTGCCACTTGTTGTTATTTTGCCATCTGGTGGTTGCTGGCTGGTTTTGGTAACCATGCTCTATGGGGAGCGATGTTGGGATTCATGGCAATGCGGGGGATCGGTTTGGCTGTGGTATTTGCCTACCAATGGCAAAAAAATATTTTCCTGCAACCAGCTAATGCAAACAAATAGTTAGGAAGAATTGACTTAATTTGTTCACTTTTGCGGCAAAAAAAGCTACCCAGGTGAGACATGATCTGTTTAAAATGCGAGCAATTCTGTCACCTGGGGGGTTAAATGAAAAAAGCAGTATTGGCACTTTTTTTAGCGGTAATGACGATAAGTTGGGTCGCGCCAGCGATGGCCGCTATCCAGGGAAAGTCCTACAAAGTGACGGCAACGGCGTATAATTCGGTCCGAGCCCAGACTAACTCCAACCCATCGATAGCGGCTTGGGGTGATCGGTTGAAACCGGGGATGAAAGCGATAGCAATTTCGCGGGATTTTCTGGGCAGGGGCTTCAAGCGCGGAACCATCGTGAAAATCTCCGGCCTACCGGGTGAATATGTGGTGCTGGACAAGATGAATAAGCGTTGGAGCAATAAGATTGATATCTACATGGGACAGGATATCAAAGCTGCAAGGAATTGGGGTCGCCGCAATGTGACCATTACCGTTGTGAAGTCGTAATACGGTATCAAAAACCTGAAAACATAACTGTTCTAACTTACTTGATAGAACCGCTATCTTTTCAGATTCGAGAGAGTACCAAGCGAATTAACAGTCTTTGTGAACAGTATTATTTAGTTTGGTATACAAAAAAGCGAGAGCCTTGGCTCTCGCTTTTTTTATGGACTTTACTCAGAGCGGGTAGCGATTAGTAGTAAGAGTGTTCACCACGTGCGTGCTCAGTGATATCGCGTACACCCGTTAGCTCGCCGGCAAATTGGGCCAGTAGCTCTTTTTCGATGCCTTCTTTCAAGGTTACATCGACCATGGAACAGCCGTTACAGCCACCACCAAACTGAAGGATAGCGATGCCATCTTCGGTAATTTCAGCGAGTGATACATTGCCACCGTGACCAGCCAATTGCGGGTTAACCTGAGTTTGGATCACGTAGTCGACACGTTCCATAAGTGATGCGTCGTCAGACACTTTGCGTACTTTGGCATTGGGTGCTTTCAGCGTTAGCTGTGAGCCCATTTTGTCAGTAACAAAATCAACTTCTGCATCTTCAAGGAACGGTAAGCTAAGCTCATCAACGAAAGCTGAAAACAGGTCGAATTTGATTTCGGTGTCACTAGCTTCCACAGCTTCCGGTGGACAGTAGGACACGCCGCACTCTGCATTTTGGGTCCCAGGGTTTACCACGAATACACGGATGTTTGTCCCTTCAGGCTGCTGGGCCAGAAGTTTGCCGAAGTGCTGTTGAGCATTCTCAGTAATAGTAATCATAGACACGACGTAATACCTGACTTAATTAGTAAGATTAATTCTATTCTACTCTTTGCTGCTCTTTCTATCACCCATTAATCGCTGCAACTATGATTTCGGCACAATTCTTGATGATTTTCTGCAGAATTTTACGCCGGGGTATAGCACAAGCAATAGATATCAACTCGCTCTACACCATGCTGGCGCAGCAGGGTAGCCGCTGCAGCAACGGTACTGCCAGTGGTGACGACATCATCGACAAGCCCAACATGGGAAGGCAGTGCCTTATCGTTAAGTATAAATGCCCGTTCAAGGTTATGCTGGCGCTGGGCCTTGCTGAGGCGATGCTGGGGAGGCGTATAGCGCTGGCGTTTTATTCGCTGTGTATCAAGGTGGCTACCGGTATGTCGGGCGATGGCTTGGGCGATAAGGCTGCTTTGGTTGAAACCTCGCTGCAGGCGGCGGATCGGGTGTAGGGGGATGGGGAGTAATAACGGGGCTGGATCCTTGACTTGCTGCGCTAAAAGCTCACCGAGCGGTTTGGCCAGCCAGAATTTTCGCTGGAATTTGAACTGGTGGATCACATGGCGCAGGGGGAATTGATATTCGCCGGCGCGGTAGAAGCGTTGCCATGGGCGAGGGGAGTTAAGGCAATGGCCGCACTGTTCGGCGTACTCCAAGAGGGTATGGCCGCAGTGGCGGCAATAAGGTGGAGATGGAAAGCGGGCAAAGCAATGTTGGCACCAGATGGGGTGCGGACCCGTGGCGGGGAGGTGGCATAGCTGGCAACGATGGTCGCGGCGGAGAAAGTTGGTGAATTGAGTAATAAGCGATACCATCCGTGTGATCCCTAGGCGTAAATAAAGGAAATATAGATGATCGCTGAGCTTCACTGGCAAACCCAAGGGCAAGGTTCCGATCTACTTCTCATTCATGGGTGGGGAATGAATGGTGCTGTATGGCAGCAAGTACTTCCTATGCTGGCTCAGCATTACCGGGTACATGTCGTTGACTTACCAGGTTATGGTCATAGCCAATCTCATTCGGTTACCAGTCTTGATGAAATAGCCCGTATGTTGTTGGAGCAAGCGCCAGAACAGGCGACTTGGCTTGGCTGGTCGTTGGGGGGCTTGGTCGCCACCAGCGCCGCGCTTCAGGCACCAGACCGGGTAGAGCAGTTAGTGACAGTCGCAAGTTCGCCGTGTTTTGCCGCGGAGAAAGCGTGGCGGGGGATCAAACCTGAAGTGTTGGCTGACTTTCGCCGGCAGCTGGATTTGGACTTTCGGGCTACAATAGAGCGCTTTATGGCCCTACAGGCGATGGGGAGTCCGTCGGCAAGACAGGATATCCGCCACCTCAAGGAAGCCGTATTGTCCCGGCCCGAGCCTGAGCCGGAAGCACTGGCGTTGGGGTTAGATATGTTGGCTCAGGTGGATTTACGGCAAGAGCTTGGTGCTATATCCCAACCATGGTTGAGGCTCTATGGCCGACTCGATGGCTTGGTGCCAGCCAAGGTAGCTCGCGATCTCGACAAGCTCGCCCCGCAGTCGCAGCAACATGTATTCAAGGCGGCTTCCCATGCGCCGTTTATCTCCCATCCTGATGAATTTATCGATACGCTAAAAGCATTTACAGGTTAGTATTATTTTATAGGCTAGCAAGAGTAGATGTTTATGACGTTCTTGACTTGTTCGGCCTAAACTTTTTGGCGTTTGTGCCGATAGCACTATTAGAGCACTATTTCGATGTTATTTCTGGCTTTAGCGCTATGGTGGAAAGGGAAAACCAACATGACAATCGGTACTATCAACACTTCGTCAACCTATACCCCAGCAAGTCTACAGGCTGCAGTACAGCCTGATATTAATGCGGCAAACGATAACGCAGCAACAAGCGTGGCCAAGCAAAGTCCAGATATGCCGGCTAGCCAGACCAAGGTGTCGATTTCAGACCAGGCTCGCCAGTTGCAGGCTGATGATGCCATGGCGCAGAAGGCAAAACTGCAAGAGACGGAAAAAGATATGGGAGATAAGGCCGAAGCTTTTGCTTATGGCGCATTGGGAATGGATCATCCTGATGAGGTCAAATCCAATAGTGACGGCTTTTATAACGCAGGACAGTGGTTGGCTGCAGCGGGAACGGTCGCGACCGTTCTGTTGGCTGTCGCCTGACAGCTTGAAAAATTACTCCCTACTTCAATACCGCCCGCAGCCTAATGCGCAGATGACAGGAGAGATGTACCAGCATGTTAGTCACTCCCGTACAGGTGGGCGCGCCATCCGTTGCCCCGACGATTAACCCGCCAACCGAGCAAACCGCGCGGGATAATCGTGTACGCGAGAAAATTGTTCCCACGACAGAGATGCAGTCATCAGCCCAAGAGCGGGCGCTGAGTAGCGAAGAGAAACAGCTCAAGAAACCGTCTTGGGATCCTGCCGAACACCCCAACTACCAGCAGCAAGCCGTTGAAGAAAAGCATTACGGTTATCAAGAATCGATGGCGATGTTGGTTAAAGCCCTGTCGGCTGACAGTTATTTAGCTGACGTTGATGATCTGGGCTACTCCATGCACATCAAGCTACCCCGTGAACTACTTGATGCGCTGGAGCAGATCAGCCAGTCAGAGCGCACGAAAGGTGTGGTTGCCCATAAGTATGCGCAGGCTACAGTACCTAACCCGCCGACGGAATATTTGGTGGTATTGTAACCGCGATCCTAGAGTCTAAAAAAAGAGCCAGCATGAGAATGCTGGCTCTTTTTTATATCCAGAGGTTAGCCTCTGATTATTTCTTCTTGGCGTTGGCAAAAGCGGCAGCGAAAGCACCGCCCATCGCGTTGTTGCCATTGTCTGCCGGTTTGTTCTGACGCTGACGTGGCTGGTGATTGCCCTGTGGACGGTTGCCTTGTGAACGCTCGCCCTGTGGCTTACGAGCAGGCTTGTTGTCTTGGCCTGGCTCGTCGCTTAGGCGCATCGACATGCCGATCCGCTTGCGCTGTAAGTCCACCTCCATCACCTTGACCTTAACGATATCGCCGGCCTTGACCACTTCGCGTGGGTCGGAGACAAACTTGTCCGACAGTGCTGAGATATGCACTAGGCCATCTTGGTGGACACCGACATCGACAAAGGCACCGAAGTTGGTGACATTGGTGATCACCCCTTCTAGCACCATGCCTGGGATCAAATCTTTGACCTCGTTGACCCCTTCGGCGAAGGTGGCCGTTTTGAATTCAGGACGCGGATCGCGGCCCGGTTTATCGAGCTCGCTGATAATATCGGTGACTGTCGGTAGGCCAAACTTTTCATCGGTGTAGTCAGCGGCCTTGACCGTACGCAGGAACTCACTGTTGCCGATGATCGCATCGAGCGCTTTGTCGTTGGCCGCAGCCATGTTTTTGACCACGGCGTAGGATTCTGGGTGAACCGCCGAGCTATCGAGTGGGTTCTTGCCACCCATGATGCGTAGGAAGCCGGCACACTGTTCGAACGCCTTTGGTCCGAGGCGCGACACTTTTTTCAGTGTGGTTCGACTTTCGAAACGACCGTTTTCATCACGGTAGCTGACAATATTTTGCGCAATGGTTCCGTTCAGGCCTGCGACACGGGTTAGCAGGGCGGGTGAAGCGGTGTTCACATCAACACCCACGGCATTTACACAGTCCTCGACTACTGCATCCAGTCGTTTAGCCAGCATGCTCTGGCTAACATCGTGCTGGTACTGGCCGACACCGATAGATTTCGGATCGATCTTCACCAGCTCGGCCAGCGGATCCTGCAGGCGGCGGCCGATAGAGACAGCGCCACGCAGTGACACGTCCAGATTCGGGAATTCGTTGGCGGCCAGCTCGGAGGCTGAATAGACCGATGCTCCGGCTTCGCTCACCATCACGCTCTGGATTTTGAGGTTATTATCCTTGAGCAGGTTGGCAACAAAGCTGTCTGTTTCACGTGAAGCAGTGCCGTTGCCGATCGCAATCAAATCGACATCATGCTTGCTAAACAGTGCCAGCAAGGTTGCTTCGGCTTCGGCAACACGGGATCGGGCGGTGTGTGGATAGATTGTCGCAGTATCAAGGACTTTGCCGGTGCTATCGACAACTGCGACCTTACAGCCGGTACGCAAGCCCGGATCCAGCGCCAGTGTCACGCGTGGGCCAGCAGGGGCTGCCATCAGCAAGTCTTTTAGGTTGTCGGCAAACACCTGCATCGCGCCGTCTTCGGCTTTTTCCTTTAGCGCAGCCATGAGCTCGGTTTCCAGGTGCATGGCAATTTTGATCCGCCATGCCCAGCTGATCACTTGCTTGCGCCAGGTATCGGCTGGTTGGGTTCCCAAGGTCACCTTGAGGTGGTTGGCAATCATTACTTCGCAGTAGGAGCCGCGAACGCCTTCGTCCTGGCCCGGATCGGCATTGAGGCTGATTTGCAAGAAGCCTTCGTTACGGCCACGGAAAAGAGCCAAAGCACGGTGGGATGGGATGTTCTTGAACACTTCGCTGTACTCGAAGTAATCTTTGAACTTGGCACCTTCTTGCTCCTTGCCCTCAACAACCCGAGAGGTCAGCTCGGCCTGAGATAGCAAGTGGCGGCGAATTTTCTCCAGTAACGCGGCATCTTCAGCAAAGCGCTCCATCAAGATGGCGCGGGCACCGTCGAGCACGGCTTTGCTATCGGCAAAGCCTTTGTCGGCATCGATATAGGTTGATGCGCTTTCTTCCGGCGTTTGGCTTGGATCGGCCCATAACGAGTCGGCCAGAGGCTCAATACCGGCTTCAATGGCAATTTGCCCTTTGGTACGGCGCTTGGGCTTGTAAGGCAGGTAGAGATCTTCCAGGCGGGTCTTGCTGTCGGCATCGTTGATAGCCGCTTCGAGCGCGGCTGTCAGTTTGCCCTGCTCGGTAATGGATTTGATGATCACCTGACGGCGATCTTCGAGCTCGCGTAGGTAGCCAAGGCGCGATTCGAGGTTGCGGAGCTGGGTATCGTCCAGTCCGCCGGTCACTTCCTTACGGTAACGGGCCACGAAAGGCACGGTGTTACCATCATCGAGCAAAGTGATTGCGGCTGTAACTTGTTCCTGGCGAACATTCAGCTCGTTGGCAATCAACTGGTTGATCGTATTGCTCATCCGTTCATTTCTCTTGTTGTCTTGTATAAGCCCATTCTACGGGCGATTGGAGGGCAGGCAAGGCATTGTGTGTTAGCGATCTGTCAGTATCTGACAGCGTTATCAAACTGCCATTACTGATAGCGGATGCTGTTGACAAACCACTCTTTTTTGCCTGCCGGTGTGTTGACCTCTACCTCGTCATCGACTTCTTTTTTCAACAGGGCGCGGGCCATGGGGGAATCAATCGAGATGTAGTCGTTGCGGCCGTAGATCTCATCCGGGCCGACAATACGGAAAGCTTTGGTCTCGCCTTCGTCGTTTTCAATTTCGACAAAAGCGCCAAAGAAGATTTTGCCGTCTTGCTGTGGCGAGTAGTCGACCACCTTTACTTGCTCCAGGCGCTTGCGCAGATAACGAACTCGGCGGTCAATTTCACGCAGGCGCTTCTTGTTATACTGGTAGTCAGCATTTTCCGAGCGGTCGCCTAGACTGGCTGCCCACGTGACCTTTTTAGTGACCTCGGGGCGATCTTCCTTCCACAGGAAGTCGAGTTCACGTTTAAGCTTGTCATATCCCTCGCGGGTAATGAGGTTGGTTTTCATTGCTGGATCCGGTTGTCTATCGGGTTGCTGAAACTGAATGTCTCTCTTGTTTCACATAGTCGTTCGGTGCGAGGCACAGATCAAGTCTCAGCCACTCAGATTGCGTATTGTTTTGGATAGTTCATTGAATTTAGGTTAGTTTAAAAGGTAGGTAAACAAAGACCGTTGTTACGGTAACAGAGCAAACCACCAGAAAACTGGCGCTTTTGACATAAACGGTAACAATTTAGTGGTTATTTTAGCGGCAATTTTCAGCTAACCGCTGGGTACGTCGAGTAAAATACGCCCAAAGCACGATAACTTTGGTCGATGCAAGTAAGGTGAGATATGCAGGAAAATTATAAGATTCTAGTTGTTGATGATGACATGCGTTTGCGCGCGCTACTGGAGCGTTACCTGTCAGAGCAGGGATTCCAAGTGCGTAGCGTGGCCAACGGTGAGCAAATGGACCGCTTATTGTCCCGTGAGACTTTCCACCTGATGGTTTTGGATTTGATGCTACCGGGTGAAGATGGCCTATCGATTTGCCGTCGTTTACGTAATGCCAACAACATGCTGCCAATCTTGATGCTGACCGCCAAAGGTGACGAAGTAGATCGTATTGTCGGTTTGGAAGTTGGTGCTGACGACTACCTGCCTAAACCATTCAACCCGCGTGAACTGCTGGCCCGTATCCGTGCAGTATTGCGCCGCCAGACAGTGGAAGCACCGGGCGCACCGAGTGTCGACAGCAAGGTTATCGAGTTCGGTGAATTCCGCCTGAACCTGGGTACCCGTGAAATGTTCCGTGGCGAAGAGTCAATGCCACTGACCTCGGGTGAGTTTGCGGTATTGAAAGCATTGGTTACCAATGCCCGTGAGCCGATGTCCCGTGACAAGCTGATGAATATGGCCCGTGGCCGTGAGTATTCGGCAATGGAGCGCTCGATTGACGTTCAGATCTCGCGTCTGCGCCGAATGATTGAAGAAGACCCAAGCCGTCCGCGCTACATCCAGACCGTTTGGGGACTGGGTTACGTATTTGTCCCGGATGGTAGCGAGGCGTAAGCCATGCGACTGTCGCCACGCAGTACCTTTACCCGGACACTGATCCTTCTGGCTGGCTTGCTGATAGCCAGCCAGATTTTTTCATACCTGGCTGTCCTCAACTACGCCTTACTGCCGAGCCTGCAGCAGTTCAACCGGATTCTTGCCTATGAAGTGCGCTTGATGCTCAAGGAGGATGTGGAGCTGGCTGACGGCAACACCTTCCATCTGGATACGCCGCTGCGCCGACAGCTGCTCGAGCAACTGGGCGTGACCTTGCATGCTGAAGGCGGGACTGATCCGATCCATGATGAGGAACTGCAGGAGTTTTCCAAGGCGACAGTGATTGAGTATCTCAGTGAGGAGATGACCGAGGAGCTGGAATCGCCGACGGAAGTCCGATTGGTACTGGGGGCAGACAGTTATGTACTGTGGCTGAAAAGTGAGTCGATACCCGGCTACCTGATGCGGATCCCGCTCTCTGAGTTGCAGGAAGATGATTTCTCGCCGCTGTTCCACTATAGCCTGATCATTGCCTTCATGGTGATAGCGGGCGGCTGGTTGTTTATCCGGATCCAGAACCGACCTTTGGTGGCACTGGAACAAGCTGCCTTGCAGGTGGCTAGGGGCGAAACGCCTCCGGTGTTACCTGAACGTGGGGCATCGGAAATTCGCGCTGTGACCAAGGCTTTCAATAGGATGTCGGCGGGTATCAAGCAGCTTGAGGATGATCGTGCCCTGCTGATGGCAGGGGTGAGTCACGACTTGCGTACTCCATTGACTCGGATCCGCTTGGCGACCGAAATGATGTCACCGGAAGACGGTTACTTGGCCGAGAGCATGATTAAGGACACCGAGGAGTGCAATGAGATCATCAGCCAGTTTATGGACTACCTCAAGTCAACCAAGAAGCAGGCAGAGGAAGAGCTGGAACTTAACTATTTGCTGGAAGAAGTCGCGGAAGCCGAAGGGGGCTATGAGCGGCAAGTTGAGCTTGAGCTGACCGAGATCCCCGGTGTCGTTACCGGTAATGGGGTTTCGATTAAACGCTCGATTGCCAACTTGGTGGTCAATGCCCAGCGTTATGGTAATGGTTGGGTCAAGATATCCAGCGGTACGGCTGCGGATCGCAAGAGTGCGTGGTTCTGTGTCGAGGACGATGGTCCCGGTATTGATCCCGATCAGGTTGCTAGGATGTTCCAACCGCTGACCCGTGGTGACACGGCACGTGGTACGGATACTGAAGGAACCGGGTTGGGACTGGCGATAGTCAAACGTATCATCGACCAATACGAAGGGGTCATTCAGGTATCAAACCGCCGCGAAGGTGGCCTGCGGGTACAGATCAGCTTGCCCTTGCTCGTCAAGAAGTTACCGGTCAAAAAGTAATAGTTGCTCGCCTGAAACAAGGTTGCGAACGTAAAAAAAGCGAAGGTGATATCACCTTCGCTTTTTTATTGCCTATTGTATGGTCTTACTGGGTATTAGGCCTGCGCTAGGCATTCGACATTATGCATTAGAATAGTTTTCCCGTTGGCCGAGCCAGCGATCGATAATCGCCTTGGCGTTGTCCGGGTAGTTGTCGTGCAGGTAGCGGGCCAGTTTCTGGACTTGCGGGATCAGGTGCTGGTCACGGACTAGATCGGCAACTTTGAAGTCGGCAACACCGGTCTGCTTGGTACCGAGTAGTTCGCCGGGACCTCGAATTTCCAAATCGCGCTGGGCAATTACAAAGCCATCGCTGCTTTCACGCAGCACACCAAGTCTTTTCTGTGCCGTTTTCGATAGCGGGGCATGGTATAGCAGCACACAGTGACTGGCGACATTGCCACGGCCAACCCGTCCACGTAGCTGGTGAAGCTGGGCCAACCCGAGTCGCTCGGGATTTTCAATGACCATCAGGCTGGAATTGGGGACGTCTACGCCCACTTCGATAACGGTTGTGGCAACCAGCAGATGTAACTCACCATCCTTGAAGCGCTTCATTACTTGCTGTTTTTCTGCTGGTTTCATCCGGCCATGGACCAAACCGATGTTGAGTTCCGGCAACTGTGCCGTCAGCTCGTCGGCGGTATCGGATGCCGCTTGGGCTTCCAGTACCTCGGACTCATCAATCAGGGTACAGACCCAGTAGGCCTGGCGACCTTCATTGAGGCAGGCTGAGCGAATGCGCTCGATGATTTCTTGGCGGCGTGAATCGGGCAGAGCCACAGTTTGGATCGGGGTACGCCCCGGTGGTAGTTCATCAATGACTGAAGTTTCCAAATCCGCATAGGCGGTCATCGCCAAGGTACGTGGGATCGGGGTGGCAGTCATGATCAGTTGGTGCGGGTAGCAGCCACCGTTGACTCCTTTTTCCCGTAGTTCAAGGCGCTGGTGAACCCCGAAGCGGTGCTGTTCGTCGATAATCACCAAAGTGAGGTTATTGAATGCCACTTGCTCCTGGAATAGGGCGTGGGTGCCTACCACCATTTTGGCTTCGCCGCTTTCGATCCGGGTTAGCTCTTTGTCGCGGGCCTTGCCTTTGAGTTTGCCGGCTAACCAGCCGACTTCAATACCCATTGGGTTGAGCCAGGCGGCAAAGTTGATAGCATGCTGTTCGGCCAGCAATTCAGTCGGTGCCATCAGGGCCACTTGATAGCCATGCTCGATGGCACGTAGTGCGGCTAGGGCGGCGACCAGGGTTTTACCCGAGCCGACATCCCCTTGAACCAGTCGCATCATCGGGTGCGGTACGGCAAGATCGCGTTCGATATCGGCCACCACCCGTTGCTGGGCTCCGGTTGGGCTGAACGGCAGGCTTTCCAGCAGCTTGTTTTTGAGCGTATTGCTCTCGGCAAGTGGCCAGGCGGCATGACGCTGGCTTTTATGACGAACGGCCAGCATTGATAGGTTCTGTGCCAATAGCTCTTCGAGGATCAGGCGCTGCTGGGCCGGGTGCTTGCCTTCCTCTAACTGATCGAGAGACACATCTGGGGTTGGCCGGTGCATCACGTGCAGCGCTTGAGACAGGGTCATCTGGCGGTCGTACAGGCCTTCCGGTAGCAACTCGCGCACCGCGGATTTGTCGAGTAAGCGCATGGCTTGGTCGGTCAGGTTGCGCAGGGTCAGCTGGCGTAGGCCGTCAGTGGTCGGGTAGACCGGCGTTAGGGTTTCTTCGGTGCTTAACTCGGTGGGCTCGGAGAAAACCTTGTAGTCGGGATGAATGATTTCCAGCCCGTACTTGCCTCGCTTGATTTCGCCGTAGGCCTTGACCTGCTTGCCTTCGCTCAGGCTGTTTTTCATCGCTGCATTGAAGTTGAAAAAGCGCAGGGTGGCGCTACCGCTCTGATCGCTTATTTTTACTGTCAGCATTCGGCGTTTGCCAAAGGCGATGTTGCTGCTGAGGACCTCGCCCTGAATCGTCAGGTGCTGGCCGGCCATGGCACTGGCAATTGGCCAGATCCGGGTGCGGTCTTCGTAGCGGAGCGGTAGGTGGAAGAGGAGATCCTGTACCGTATGCAGGCCGATTTTTTCCAGTTTTTCTGCCATTTTGGCACCGACCCCCGACAGCTCGGTCAGGGCAATGGTATCGAGAAGTTGTCCGCTCATTGCTTCATCCGTTATGGCTACATCCGTTTATGGTAAGGTCTTTTTCTTTTTAGGCTCAGTGGCCTGCATGATGCCCCACCACTGCTCATCGGCAGCAATTTGGCCGTTCTCGTCCAGAGGTGGATAAGGCAGCCCTTTGCGGCGGGCAACCTTGGCCAGCACTGGATGGCCGCGTTCAAACAAAATGCGGTGAACCACTTCATCGGGCAACGGGGTTTTTTCCCTGTTATACATACCGGCGTTCTGGCGTTGGCGCTGTGCTTCATACAAGATCAGGGCGCTGGCAACCGAGACGTTCAATGACTGTACCATACCTACCATAGGGATGATGATATCCTGATCGGCCATCGACAGCGCTTCAGCGGTGATCCCATTTTTCTCGCCACCTAAGATAATGGCTGTTGGTTTGGTGTAGTCCACTTCACGGAAATCAATCGCGGTGTCGGATAGGTTGGTTGCCAATACCTGCATACCCTGAGCTTTCAGCGTACTGACGGCATTGATCATCGAGTCGTGGGTCTCGAGTTCGACCCAGTTACGCGAGCCTGCTGAGGTATGAGCTAGCATCCGCATGCCATCTTTAGGCCACACGGCATGGACCTTGTGGATCCCCACCGCATCGGCGGTACGGACAATTGCCGAGACATTATTCGGCTTGTGGACTTCTTCCATGCACACCGTCAAGTCAGGTTGGCGGGTGGCAAGGACCTCGTGAATACGTTGGAAGCGTTCTGGGCTCATTGTTCTTTGTTACCTAAAGAAAACGCCCGAGAACGGGCGTTTTTTATTATTGACGGGCCAAGCGAGATGCTGGCGCGATTAATTTTTCTGGCGTGAAACACGCACTACATTGGGCATGACTCGGATCCGGCGCATGATATCGGCCAGATGGATTCGTCCCTTGGTGGTCAGGCGCACGGTAATGGTATACAGGCGACCGTCTTTTTCTTCCGTTGCCAGCCCCTGGATATTTGATCCGGTTGCCGCAATAGTATTGGTCAAGTCGGCCAGTGCGCCTTGGTGGTTTTGCATGTCGACCTTGAGCGAGGTGACAAACTCCTGCTCGAAGTCTTCGCTCCACTCAACCGCCATGTATTTGTCCGGCTCTTTCTGGTAACCACGGATGTTGGCGCATTCCTCACGGTGGATCACCAAGCCTTTACCCGGGCTGACATGTGCCATGATTGGATCACCGTGGATAGGGTGACAACAGTTGGCAAAGGTCAACAAGATACCGTCAGCGCCGCGAATTGGCAGGCGTTGATCAGACTCTTTGGTTGTCAGCTCATCGGCGCTGCCGAGTAGGCGGCGGGCAATGACCACACTCATCAACTCACCCAGACCTATTTCGGCCAGTAAGTCTTCGAGGCTTGCGAGGCGCAGGTCAGTCAGTACCTGATGCAAATTATCTTCATCAATCTGGTCGATGTTGATAGCACCTAGGGCATGGTTGAGCAGACGGCGGCCAAGGGTGATGGATTCTTCGCGGCGCATGGTCTTGAGCACCTGACGGATCTTGGTGCGAGCGCGGGAAGTTACCACATAGTTGAGCCAAGCGGCATTCGGGCGTGCACCCGGTGCACTGATGATCTCAATGGTCTGGCCGTTTTTCAGCGGTTTGCTCAGCGGATAAGGCTGGCGCTCGACACGGGCACCAACACAGGCATTACCGACATCGGTATGGACTGCGTAGGCAAAGTCGACGGCGGTAGCCCCGACAGGCAATTCAACAATCCGGCCTTTCGGCGTAAAGACGTAAATCTCATCCGGGAACAGATCTGATTTTACGTTCTCAATGAACTCGAACGAGCTACCGGCGCTTTGTTGAAGCTCAAGCAGGCTCTGCATCCAGCGTTGGGCTTTAACCTGCGCTGTGGTGCCAGAGCTCTCACCGTCTTTGTAGGCCCAGTGGGCAGCGACACCTTTGTCGGCCATCTGATCCATATCTTCGGTACGGATCTGAACTTCCACCGGTACCCCGTGCGGGCCTACCAGTGAGGTATGTAACGACTGGTAGCCATTGGCTTTTGGGATCGCGATATAGTCTTTCATCCGGCTCGGGCGGGGCTTGTACAGGTTATGGACCTGTCCCAGTACGCGATAGCAGGTATCCAGATCTTTGACTAATACGCGGAAAGCGTAGATGTCCATGATCGAATGGAAGCGCTGCTCCTTGTTCTTCATCTTGTTGTAGATGGAGTACAGATTTTTCTCGCGGCCTTGCACCGTGCCTTCAATCCCCGCGTCTTTGAGGCGACCCTCAATTTCGGCGTGGATTTTATTAATCATTTCTTTGCGGTTACCCCGTGCGGCAGCCACCACTTCCTTCAAAACACGGTAGCGGTTCGGATACAGGGCTTCGAAACCCAGCTCCTCCAGTTCGGTTTTGATATTGTGGATACCCAAGCGATGCGCTAGCGGAGAGAAGATCTCCAGCGTCTCGCGGGCAATTCGGCGACGTTTATCCGGACGCAGGGCACCCAGGGTGCGCATGTTGTGCGTACGGTCGGCCAGCTTAATGAGGATAACGCGGATGTCATGGGCCATGGCCATGATCATCTTGCGGAAGTTCTCGGCTTGCGCTTCTTTGCGATCGCGGAACTTCAGCTTGTCCAGTTTGGAGACCCCGTCAACCAACTCGGCCACGGTGGAGCCAAAGCGACTGTCGAGATCGTCTTTGGTGACCTCGGTATCTTCAATGACATCGTGGAGGAGGGCCGCCATTAAGGTTTCGTAGTCGAGGCGCATTTCGGCCAAGATACGGGCAACAGCAATGGGATGGATGATGTAAGGTTCGCCACTGGAGCGAGTCTGCCCCTCATGGGCATCACGCGCAACTAAATATGCCTGCCTGAGCGCCTCTATCTGAGACTCAGGCAGGTATTCGATCGCGACTTCTTTCAGGCTATCAAAAAGATACAATTCGCCCGGTTCCCTGAATTAACGGTTGTCGCCGGCAATAGCGCTAACAGCTGCTAGCTCTGCTGCTTCTTGCTCTTGAAGTTCCTGACGCTCGCGAGCATCAAGGATGTCTTTAGTGATTAGGCCTTCTTCGATTTCACGAAGTGCGATCACTGTGTACTTGTCGTTTTCTTCAGGTACCAGTGGATCCTTACCGCCAGTTTGCATTTGACGAGCGCGGCGTGAAGCAATTTGGATCAGATCGAAACGGTTGCCAATTTTATCAACAGCGTCTTGAACGGTTACGCGTGCCATGGAGGACTCCAGTGGTTATCTATAAGTAAAGAGGGAAAATTGTACAAAAATACTTACTGTTCTGCCAGTAGCGCATTCAACATGCTGTTATATTTAGCAGCTTGTTTGTCTTGCTTCAATCGTTCAGCGCGGATGATGGCTTTAAAATCCAATAAAGCAGCATCGAAATCATCATTAACGATCACGTAATCGTATTCGTTGTAATGAGAGATCTCAGCGCGGGCTTCTTGCATGCGACGGGCAATAACAGTTTCGCTATCTTGACCGCGGGCATTCAGGCGACGTTCCAGCTCTTCTTTTGACGGAGGCAGAATAAACAGACTTTTCGCTTGTGGCATCTGCTTGCGGATTTGACGCGCACCTTGCCAGTCGATGTCGAGGAATACGTCGATTCCTTTGTTTAGCTGCTCTTCAATCCAAAGGCGAGAGGTGCCATAGAAGTTACCAAAGACTTCAGCGTGCTCTAAAAATGCACTTTTTTCTGTGAGTTCAGTAAATTCTTCTACGCTGACAAAATTGTAATGAACACCGTGCTGCTCACCCGGACGCATACCACGCGTGGTGTGAGAGACGGATACTTTCATGTCATAGGTCGGGTTTGTTTCAAGAAGGGCGTTAATCAAACTTGATTTACCAGCACCGCTTGGGGCCGACACGATGTATAGAGTACCTTTGCTCATTGCCTATTTTCACTCAGTGATAGAAGGGCGCGCAGATTATCATGATCCGCGTGCAAAAGAAATTAGCTGGCTGCTTGAAAATTCAACTTTTTGTCTACGATCAGAAAGCCAATAAACTAAGCCTAGTTGAATTTAGTGTTGCCGAGATAACCTTATTTCAGGTTATCTCGATCTTAATGGTGAAATATCGTGTGACCCATGCCATTACTTTACTTGTTTTTTTTTGGTCGGGTAAAGCCGCCATAGAGATCGAGCCGACGATGGCGCAAGTTTGTGACCGACCCCTCGGTATTGAGGTACTTGAGCTTATCGAGTTCGACATCGGCAAAGATGATCATCTCTGTATTGGCGCTGGCCTCGGTAATGGTGGCATCGTGGGGGAAATAGATGTCCGAGGGTGAAAAGACCGCGGACTGGGCATATTGAATATCGACATTATTGACCCGTGGTAGGTTACCGACGCTGCCACCGAGTGCGACGTAGCATTCATTTTCGATAGCCCTCGCCTGGGCACACAAACGAACTCGCAAATAACCATTTTTAGTGTCTGTCCAAAAGGGCACGAACATGATTTGGACGCCTTGCTCTGCTAGCATCCGGCCCAGTTCGGGAAACTCGGCATCGTAGCAGATGAGGATGCCGACCCGTCCGGCATCGGTATCGAAAACTTTTACCTTGTCACCGCCATCAATGACCCAATCTTTTTGCTCGTGTGGGGTGATATGGATTTTGTATTGCTCATCGATACAACCGTCACGGTGCAGTAGGTAAGAGACATTATAGAGACGGTCATTCTCCAGCACCGGCATACTGCCTGAAATGATATTGATGTTGTAAGTGACCGCCATTTGGGAAAACCGCAGTTTGATGTCCTCGCTAAACTCGCTCAGAAAACGGATCGCCTCAACCGGGCTCAGATCGGCCCTGAGCCCCATCAGCGGGGCATTGAAAAACTCAGGGAATAGCGCAAAGTCCGCCTGGTAGTTTGACAGTGATGAGACAAAGAATTCAGCCTGGTCGATCAGGTCATCGAGCGAAACCATCTTTCGCATTTGCCATTGGACGATGCCAATACGGACCATTTTCTTTTCGGATTCAATAGCAGACGGCATTTCCTCGTCATAAAACACATTGTCCCATTCCAGCAAAGTGGCGTAGCCGCATGACTTGGCATCTTCTGGCAGGTAATTCTTCATTAGTCGTTTTACATCAAAATCATTGGCAAGCTGGAACGACAGGATAGGGTCGTGGGTTTCCTTGCGTTTGACCTTTTCGATGTATTCGATGACGGTGAATTGGGCGGCGATTTTGTGGTAGCCGGGAATACGGCCGCCGGCCAAGATGGCCTTGAGGTTGGCACTGCGGCAGAGCTCTTTGCGTGCATCGTAGAGTCGCCTTCCTAGGCGAAGTCCGCGGTAATCCGGGTGGACAAACACATCCAACCCGTAGAGCGCATCCCCCGTTGCTTGATGCTGGATCACATTTTTATCGCTGATGATGTCGGTGTAAGCGTGGTTGAGAGAAAATCGGTTGTAGTTGACCTTGATGGTAAGAGCGGCCCCGACAATTTTTCCGCTGTCTTCAATACAGATTTGACCATCAGGAAATTGATGGATCAAATCCATAATAGTCATTCGCGGCCATGCTCCGCCGACATCGGCAAAGACCAAATCCATTAACGCAGCCAGCTCGTCATAATCACTAGGCTCAATTGCACGAAGGTTTAGCAAAGGGGTATTGGTATCCATTCTCACCATCTCTGTCTGTGTTTGAGGGCTGAATCTCGTTATTGGTTGTTGCCTGGGTGTTTATATTATGTATCACAGATGTGGGGGCGAGAATATTTAATTGCTCTCAATATCGTACGATGAAGAGAAAAGGAATGGCGAACTTGCTCTGTGCGAAACCAAAAAAAAGCCCTGTTTAACAGGGCATTTGTTGTTCGTTTAGTGTAGAGGGGAGCTTTATTCTATGTTCTGGATCTGCTCGCGCATCTGCTCGATAAGCACTTTCAGCTCAACGGCGGCAGCGGTGATCTCGGTGTTGATTGATTTTGAGGCCAGGGTGTTCGACTCGCGGTTGAATTCCTGCATCATGAAGTCGAGACGACGGCCACAGGCACCACCTTTCTTCATGATCTTCTGGGTTTCTTTGACGTGCGAGTCAAGGCGATCTAGCTCTTCGGCTACGTCGCTCTTCTGCGCCAACATGATCAGCTCTTGCTCGATGCGGTTAGCATCAAGCTCGACCTTGGCTTCTTCCAGGCGGGTCATGATGCGTTCACGTTGCCATTTAATGACTTCTGGCATCATGCTGCGAACCTTGGTCGCTTCGACCGAAATGGCTTCAAGACGCTGGTCGATAAGCGCCTTCATGTTCTCGCCTTCGCTAGCACGGGCGGCGATGAAGTCATCAACTGTGCTGTCAAATGCATTGAGCAAATCTTTGTTGATAGCATCGAGATCTTGTTCCGGCGCTTCCATCACACCCGGCCAGTTCAATACCTGGAACGGGCCAACATTACCTTCACCGGCTGTCTCTTTTACCCACTTGGCTGCATTGATCACCTGCTTGGCCAGGCCTTCATTGATTTTCAGCTCGGTATTGGCGGCTGGGTTAACTTCGAAACGTAGGTTGCATTCAACCTTGCCGCGGGCCAGACGCTTGCGAAAACGCTCACGCAGAACAGGCTCTAGGCTGCGAAACTGCTCTGGCATACGCAGGTAAGTTTCCAGGTAGCGTTGGTTTACCGAGCGGATTTCCCATACGGCAGTACCCCAATCGGCTTTAACTTCGCGACGGGCGTAGGCGGTCATGCTATGAATCATTGGCTAGTGGCCTCTAATAGTGATGGTTGATAACTGCTTTGGGTGGGTTGCCTGTGGCAAGCCACCGTCATAACGTGGAGGTGGTGCGCAGTTATCCGGATGCCAAGAGTATACTTAGCCTTAAGCATATACCCAAGTAACTTGGGTATATGACGACTCTGCCCGCACTCGATACGGGAAAAATCATGCTGGTTGGGTTTCGCGTGCACAACCGGTTGGTTGTGGCTATAATCGCCGGTTAATGTCATCCAGCCAGAGGGAAGCCACCGATGCGTCCAAGCGGAAGAAGCAACAACCAAGTTCGTCCTATTACTATTACCCGTAATTTTACTGCCCATGCCGAAGGTTCGGTGTTGGTTGAGTTTGGTGATACCAAGGTGATTTGTACCGCAAGTGTGGAAGAAAATGTGCCACGCTGGCTAAAAGGTAAAGGTCAAGGTTGGGTGACGGCTGAATATGGCATGCTGCCGCGTGCAACCCACTCACGTAACCGCCGTGAAGCGGCTGGTGGTAAGCAGGGCGGCCGTACGATGGAAATCCAACGCCTGATCGCTCGTAGCCTGCGTGCTGCGGTTGACTTGGAAGCGCTGGGTGAGCAGATGATCACGGTAGACTGTGATGTTATCCAGGCCGATGGCGGTACGCGTACTGCATCTATCACCGGTGCGATGGTGGCCCTAGTTGATGCTATCAACTATATGCTGGAAAAGGGGACGCTGAAAGCCAGTCCGCTGAAAGGCATGGTTGCTGCTGTTTCTGTCGGTATTTACAACGGCGAGGCGATTTGCGATCTGGAGTATGTCGAAGACTCGGCGGCAGAAACAGACATGAACGTGGTCATGACCGAAGAAGGTAAGATGATCGAAATCCAGGGTACTGCTGAGGGCGAAGCCTTTAGTCACGAAGAATTGCTGGCCATGCTGGCTCTGGCCAAAGACGGCATTGCCGATATCGTCAGCATTCAGAAGCAGGCGCTGGAAAGTTAATTTTTTGAAGCGGTTCCTATTGGAGCCGCTTTTTTTTGGCTTGGATATCACTTTGCCTGAAAGTGATATCCTGGCCATTGATTTAAATAGTAATAACTAGTTGCATCTATTAAGGAGAGACCATGAAAGCATATCAGCGTCAGTTCATCGAATTTGCCTTGGAGAAAGGGGTATTGAAGTTTGGTGAGTTCACTCTGAAATCCGGCCGTAAGAGCCCGTACTTCTTCAATGCGGGTTTGTTCAATACGGGACGTGATCTTGCACGCCTAGGCCGTTTCTATGCTGAGGCATTGGTGGATGCAGGTATCGAGTACGATGTGTTGTTCGGTCCTGCGTACAAGGGGATCCCAATTGCGACCACCACGGCTGTTGCATTGGCCGATCATCATGATGTTGATACCCCTTACTGTTTCAACCGTAAAGAAGCCAAGGCTCACGGTGAAGGTGGCAACCTGGTTGGTAGTGCGCTGGAAGGTCGTATCATGTTGGTGGATGACGTGATCACTGCTGGTACTGCGATCCGTGAATCAATGGAAATCATCAAGGCCAACGGTGCTGATTTGGCCGGTGTGCTGGTTGCCATTGACCGTCAGGAAAA
Organism: Photobacterium sp. DNB22_13_2; assembly: GCF_052873915.1. NCBI lineage: Bacteria > Pseudomonadati > Pseudomonadota > Gammaproteobacteria > Vibrionales > Vibrionaceae > Photobacterium > Photobacterium sp. DNB22_13_2. The sequence continues at coordinate 140,645 of NZ_JBNNXU010000011.1, read as the reverse complement.
AGGCAAGGGCGAGCTGTCGGCAATCCAGGAAGTCGAGCGAGACTTCGGTTGTGCGGTGATCTCTATCGTGTCGCTGGGCGACGTGGTGAGTTACCTTGCAGAGAAGGACGGCATGGAGCAACACCTTGAAGCGGTGAAATCTTACCGTGCGGAATACGGGATTTAAGGTGTAAGAACCTAGAATTTAGTTTATGGAAAAGCGAGAGGTGAAAACCTCTCGCTTTTTTATTTGATTTTTTATTAGGGAACTAGGATTTCGCGCCGCTCTTGACCCAGTTCAGCACTGAGAAGGTGCCAGTAATCGTCGAAGTTCGCCGTCGGCTTATACTTGAAGTTCGAGCGGACAAACCGGTTGAGGCTGCCTTCGACCTGACCGAGAAGTTGGGCGGCCAAGATGGATTCGTCAACCGGGAAGCCTTTGCCTTCACGCAGCTTGCGCTCACGCAAGATCTGTCGCAGTTGGGTTTCGATACGCTCAAACAGCTGGTTGATACGAGCCTGAAGGCGATCTTGTTCAAACATCAGGGCGTGGCCGGTCATAATACGGGTTAGGCCCGGATTGCGCTCGGCAAAGCCGAGGATCAGTTGCAGTACCATGCGAAGGCGTTGCAGGGTGTCTTTTTCATCATCGAGGATGCGGTTAATCCGGGTGGTGATAGCGTCTTCGATAAACTCGATCAACCCTTCAAACATTCTCGCTTTGCTTGGGAAGTGGCGGTAGAGGGCGGCTTCCGAGACACCAACCTGGGCTGCCAGCTTAGCGGTAGTAATACGTTGGCTGCCTTGGGCAGATTCCAGCATTTGTGCCAGCGCTTGCAAAATTTCTTCGCGGCGGTTGTTTTTCTTGTTGCCAGCCATGAATAACCGTTCCTTTTCAAAATAAGACTGTCATTGGACAGGGTGAAACCCGCATATCTTAGCGGCGTAATCCTGTTGTGAAAAGCATTGCCCGCCGATACTGATCTCTTTATCGACAAAAAAAGCCCAACCTGAAGGGCTGGGCTTTATATTTGATCTTATTCGGTTAATTCCTCAGCACTGGTGATGGGAATTAATTTTGTTGCCCTGCCTTGAACAGTTCGACGATTTCATCGATTAACTGCGTACCAAGCTCTGCCTTGCTGGTTAGCGGCAAGGCTTTATCACCTTTTGGCCAATATAGGTGCAGGGCGTTTTGATCACTGTTGAAACCTTGTTGTTCGTTCGATACGTCATTGGCACAGATCAGGTCAAGATGCTTGCGAGTCAGTTTACCGCGAGCGTATTGCTCGACATCTTGGGTCTCGGCCGCAAAACCGACGGTAAATGGACGATCGGTTTCCAGCGCGGCAATGCTGGCGATGATGTCTGGGTTTTTCACCAAGCGGATCACCATGTCATCCTCGCCGTCATTCTTCTTCATCTTCTGCCCAGCAACCTCTGCCGGGCGGAAATCGGCAACTGCCGCACAGCCGATGAAGATATCGCTGGCAGGTGCATGCTCCAGTGCAGCTTGGTGCATCTGCTCGGCGCTGCTGATATTGATACGGCTAACGCCGTTTGGCGTCGCCAGATTGGTCGGGCCGCTGATTAGGGTGACTGTTGCACCACGCTTGGCGGCGGCTTCAGCAATGGCGTAGCCCATTTTACCGGAGCTATGGTTGGTCAGGTAGCGAACGGGGTCAATGGCTTCACGGGTTGGACCTGCGGTAATAGTAAGAGACATGCCGTCTAGGTCGGCTGGCTTAAAGAAGTCTTCCGCTAAGTGGACCAGTTGCATCGGTTCGAGCATTCGGCCCGGGCCGATATCGCCACAAGCTTGTTCGCCGCTCGCGGGTCCCCAGATATGGCAACCACGTCGGGCGAGGGTGGCTATGTTTTCCTGGGTGGCAACATGACGGTACATCTGTTGGTTCATTGCCGGGGCGACAGCTATCGGCGAGTCTGTTGCCAAGCACAAAGTCGTGAGCAGATCGTTGCCCATGCCTGCGGCCATACGTGCGATCAAATCGGCAGTTGCCGGGGCAAGCAGCACCAAATCGGCCCATTTGGCCAGCTCGATGTGGCCCATAGAGGCCTCTGCGGCCGGATTCAGCAAACTGTCGGATACCGGTCTGCCCGATACTGCCTGCATGGTGAGCGGGGTTATGAACTCCTTGGCGGCCTTGGTCATAACGACTTGTACCTGTGCGCCGCGCTCAATGAGTCGGCGTGTTAGCTCTGCACATTTATAGGCAGCGATGCCGCCGCTGATCCCAAGGAGAATTTTTTTTCCTGCCAAAGTTTGCATCTTATTGCCTGCTCTCGATATCCGGAATGTCAATGCGCCACACCTTACCACCAAAAATTGTTAGTCACCAAAAAAAGCCAGCTTCCTTGCTCGGGATCAAATTTGGTCTGTAGGTTGTTGGTATGAGAGGTATTGAAGACTCTGGGTTGCGAGCCAGTTGGCAGTGTTGAGTCGGGAGTTGCAAGTTAGTCATGTTTTTTTTGTGCAGGTGGCAGGAGATACAGTGACGTAACTTGCTTAATGCAGAGGAGGGCGTTTAGCTAAGGCTTCAGGAGGTAGATATGACGCTCAAGTTATTACCGGTGCAGTCTCGGCCAAGGGAGAAATTATTGGATCGCGGCCCCGGGGCCTTGTCGGATGCCGAACTGCTAGCGATTTTCTTGCGTACCGGTATTACCGGGATGAATGCGATAGAACTGGCGACAGAGCTACTGGACAAGTTTGGTTCGCTGCGGGCACTGCTGGCAGCCGATAAAGCCACGTTTTGCCAATATAAAGGGTTAGGACCTGCCAAGTATGCCCAGCTGCAGGCGGTTCTGGAAATGAGCCAGCGTCATTTGGAAGAGACGCTAAAGAAGGAAGATGCGCTGACAAGCCCTGCTCATACCAGACGTTATCTCAGCCATGTACTGCGTGATCGTCACCGTGAAGCGTTTTATATTTTATTTCTTGATAACCAGCATCGGGTACTCAATGGAGAGGTACTTTTCGAAGGAACAATCGATTCTGCGAGCGTTTATCCGAGGGAAGTTGTAAAAAGATCGCTAGAACTTAATGCAGCCGCGCTCATTTTAGCGCATAATCACCCGTCAGGCGTGGCAGAGCCAAGTCAGTCAGATCGCCGAATTACCCGTCGCATCAGTGATGCACTGGCGTTGGTGGATATTCGAGTTCTGGATCACTTTGTTGTCGGTGACGGAGAAATCACTTCTTTTGCAGAGCGAGGATGGCTATAAAAACGTCATTTTTTGCTTAAAAAGTTGAGAAAGGACTGCTCGGGACTTGAGCAACTGGTTTTGACTTAGTATAATGCGCGACCTTTGATAGCTGTGGTTATGTGTGAGAATTACTTTTTACATTGAAATAGCCACGGTAGATATCGAGCTGAAACGATTTGGAGAAGACAGTAATGTCCCGAGTATGCCAAGTAACTGGTAAGCGTCCTGTAACGGGTAACAACCGTTCACACGCACGTAATGCCACCAAGCGTCGTTTTCTGCCGAACCTGCAAACTCATCGTTTCTGGGTAGAAAGCGAAAAACGCTTCGTTAAACTACGCCTTTCTGCGAAAGGTATGCGTATCATTGATAAGAAAGGCATCGATGCCGTTCTTACTGATATGCGTACTCGCGGCGAGAACGTTTAAGAGGATTTGAACAATGGCTAAAGGCATTCGTGAGAAGATCCGTCTAGTATCATCTGCTGGTACAGGCCACTTCTACACTACCGACAAAAACAAACGTAACATGCCAGGCAAATTCGAGATCAAGAAATTTGATCCTGTAGTTCGCAAGCACGTTATGTACAAAGAAGCGAAAATCAAGTAATTGATTGACCGCTTTTTTGATAAAAACCCAGTTTTCTAACTGGGTTTTTTTATACCTGAATTTTCTCCCTTCTCTGCTTATCCTGTAAATCCCTCTGTGCCAGCACCATAAAACCTGCATTATTAAGACCTTAACGGTATAGTTTTAGGTATACCTTCCTATTTAGCTTTCAAGGAGTACCGTAATGAGGCTATCTCGCCGTGGCTGGAACAATGTGATGATTATCGCTGTGATCTGCTTTATCGCCGTGGTACAGCTACCGGAGATTGTTAAGCAGCGATTTGGTCAAGAGAGTTCGTCGCTAGAGAGCTCAGAGATGGCGATGCTGCTGCCCTTCGAATCGACTATTGAACAGCTGCATTTACCCCATACCAGTCTCAAGCGAGAGGAAGCGGGCTGGTTTGCCCGTCCGCGGGTTGCTCTGCCAGCCGATCAATTGATCAGCCATTGGCAGGCATTGGTGGGGACCGCTATTAGTAATGAGATGGTCGGTAAGCTCAAGCCAAACCTGCCGCCACCAAGCAGTGTCGAGATTTGGCTTGCGGGGCAGGAAGAGCCAGTCAGGGTCACGGTCTACCAGCAGCCGCAATTCTGGTTATTACAAAACTGGCAGGGCGAATGGCTGGCGGTATCAGTGGAAGAAGCCTATTTGTTTCCGCCGGTGTTATAGTTGACGTCATAATAATATCGCCAAGATAGAGAACGTCATGCCTGAATTACCTGAAGTGGAAGTGAGCCGGATGGGGATTTCGCCCCATGTTACGAATCAGACCGTCACCAAAATTATTGTGCGCAACCCTAAGTTGCGCTGGCCGGTGCCGCAAGAAATCAGCCAGATTGAAGGGCAAGTGATCCGCCGGGTAACCCGTCGCGCCAAGTACTTGATGCTCAAGACCGACGCCGGTTATGCCATTATCCACTTGGGGATGTCGGGCAGTTTGCGGATTCTGCCGTCTGGGATACCACCGGAAAAACATGACCATGTCGACCTTTGCCTGTCGAGTGGTGAGATCTTACGTTATAACGACCCTCGCCGCTTTGGGGCCTGGCTGTGGCAGTCCGGAGAGGATGTGCATTCGGTCTTGGCTAAATTGGGCCCAGAGCCGTTGAGCGAGGCTTTTACGGTGGATTACCTGCAAGAAAAAGCCAAGGGCAAACGTACTGCCGTTAAGCAATTTATTATGGATAACCACGTTGTTGTTGGTGTCGGTAATATTTATGCCAATGAGTCGCTGTTTGCTGCGGGGATCCACCCCAAGCGTGAGGTCGGTAAAATTTCTGCCCAGCGGCTTGGCTTGCTGGTCGATGAAATCAAATCGGTGCTGGCCTTTGCCATCAAACAGGGCGGTACCACCTTGAAAGATTTCAAGAATGCCGATGGAAAACCGGGCTACTTTGCCCAGGAGCTTCAGGTTTATGGTAAGGGAGGAGAGCCCTGCCCACGCTGTGATAAACCACTCAGTGAAGTGAAAATTGGCCAGCGGGCCACGGTGTATTGCAGTGATTGCCAGAAATAGTGAGACGTTTAGCTTGTTCCCCCCCTTCCGAGGTTGTTTCAATAGGGCTGAATATCAGTGTCAATAATATTGATCCGGCTTTAGCCTGGTGACTCTAGCCCTGTTAACTCGCGGGTGCTATGATCCCGCCACACACGGTTATACTAAGTATGTATAACGAGTACAGTTTTGTAAGGTCTATGCAGATGAAGAAGTATTTGGTTACCGGTGCCGCCGGCTTTATCGGAAGTGCCGTGGTAGAACGGCTTTGTGCCATGGGACATGAGGTGATCGGGATTGATAACCTTAATGACTATTATGAGGTATCACTCAAAGAAGCCCGGTTAGCCAGGGTTGCCCACCCGCACTTCACTTTCATTGCTTTGGATCTGGCTGACCGTGATGGTATGGCCAATCTGTTTGCCGATCAGAAATTTGACCGGGTGATCCACCTGGCCGCTCAGGCAGGTGTGCGTTACTCAATCGATAACCCAATGGCGTATGCTGACAGTAACCTAGTTGGGCATTTGGCTATCCTCGAAGGTTGCCGCCATCATAATATTGAGCACTTGGTGTATGCCTCTTCGAGCTCGGTCTACGGCCTTAACCAGAAAATGCCGTTCGATACCGCGGATAGTGTCGATCACCCGATCTCCTTGTATGCCGCCACCAAGAAATCGAATGAACTGATGGCACACACCTACTCGCATTTATACGGCGTGCCGACGACGGGCTTGCGCTTTTTCACCGTGTATGGTCCTTGGGGGCGTCCGGATATGGCATTGTTCAAGTTTACCAATGCGATTATCGAGGGACGTGAGATCGATGTGTACAACAACGGTGATATGCGCCGTGATTTCACCTATATCGATGATATTGTTGAAGGGATTATCCGTATTCAAGATGAGATCCCTGAAAAAACACCAGATTGGACCGTAGAAGCTGGTACACCGGCAACCAGCTCGGCCCCATATCGCGTGTTCAACATTGGCCATGGTAGCCCTGTGAAGCTGATGGACTATATCGAGGCACTGGAAGACGCGCTGGGTATCGAAGCGAAAAAGAATTTCATGCCGATGCAGCCGGGTGATGTCTATGCTACCTATGCCGACACGAAAGATTTGTTCGACGTCACAGGCTACAAGCCGGAAGTGAAGGTCAAGGAAGGTGTGAAGGCCTTTGTTGATTGGTACCGTGATTACTACCAGCGCTGATAGCTAACGACGCCTCGGTAGTTAATGAGGCGATCAACAGCTGTCGACGTGATAGGCAACGTTAAAAAGAAGGAGGCGATTGCCTCCTTCTTTTTTTTGCCGTAGAGATTATTTTGTGCTGAGCTTTTTTTGCAGAGCGTCGCAGATCACCGGGTCGACGAACTGGCTAACATCACCTTTGTGCAGGGCAACTTCCTTGACGATGGTCGATGAGATGAAAGAGTTCTCTTCGGCCGGGGTTAGGAAAACAGTTTCCAGCTCAGGCATTAGGCGACGGTTCATGTTGGCTAGTTGGAATTCGAACTCGAAATCCGAAACAGCCCGCAAACCACGCACTAAAATATTGGCTTGGTACTCTTTGGCAAAATCTACCAACAGACCTGAGAAGCCGACAATATCTACGTTAGGTAGATGCTGGGTGACCTGCTGAGCCAGTTCTACTCGCTCCTTGAGATCAAACAGCGGCTTCTTGCTTGGGCTGAAGGCAATGCCGACCACAACATGGTCGAACATGGCGGCAGCGCGCTCGATCAGGTCGAGGTGACCGTTGGTGATAGGATCAAACGTGCCTGGGTAGATAACGCGGGTTGTCATAATGAATACCAGTCAGAAAATCGAATTAGGAAATAAGTTGGTCTAGGATGGCGGTGACATCATCTAGCTGGATGTCTTGCATCAGGGTTTCGCCCTTGGCCCGGGCACCCCATGGCAGCTCAGTCACCGGCTTGCCGTGCTGTTGCTCGGCATGTTGTTCGTAGGCGCTAGCGACATATTGTAGGCTGTTGTAAGGACCGGTTCGCTTTGGGTTACTGTGGGCATACAGGCCAATAACTGGTGTCCCTTGGGTCGTTGCCAAATGAGCCGGACCGGTATCCGGGGCGACTACAACATTGGCGGCGCCCAGTAGGGCCGTCAATTGTTTGAGGCTGGTTTTGCCGATCAGGTTTACCGGCGTATGCTGGCAGTGCTGGCTTATCGCCTCACCTAAAGCAACTTCACGTGGGGCCGGCGAGCCACACAGCAGGACCTGCATCCCTTTTTCTGCGGCGTAGTCAGCAAGCTGAGCGTAGCGCTCGGTCAGCCAGTTACGCTCATCCTTGCTCGCAGCTGGCGAGATGATAAGAGTAGGCCTGCCGTTGATTTGCTGTTCGGCAAAGGCTTTGTCATCGTCACTCTGCGGAATGTTCCAATGTGGAGTCTCAAAAGGGACGCCAAGGTAGCGGGCAAAGTCGGCAAAGTTATCCAGTACATGGAAGCTGTCCGTGTGCGGTAAATGGCGGTTGGTGAACAGCCATTGGCCTTCTTTGGTGCGGTTTCTGCCAAAGCCGATGCGGTATTTCGCTTTGATCCCAAGCGACAGGGCGCTGGCACGGAGGGCGGCTTGCATATGCAGCAGGGCATCAAATTTTTGGCCTTTAAGCGCTTGCCATACGGCTTTCATACCGGTCCATCCAGCTTTCTTGTCAAATACCACAACCTTAATGCCGGGCAGATCGCCGATCAGCTGGGCTTCGATTTTCCCGCTAACCCAAGTGATCTCGGTTGACGGCCAATGGGCCTGAATCGCCTGCACGACTGAAATGGCGTGGCAGACATCGCCGATGGCAGATAGCCTAAGAATACAAATTGAGCGTGGCGGGGTGGTAAATAACGCCATGACAAAGTCCTGTTAATCAATCAGAGATGAAATTATGCAGTTCAGGTAAGTGATTGTAAAATACTCTGTCCCTCAAGCTTGGAGATAAAGCGTGCAAGAAATAGCAAGCAGTAACCAGAGGATCTGGTTTGCCCCTGAATTATTGGCTGAAGATCCGCAGCAATGCTTCGAACCGACTTTCTGGCAGCAGCAAGATTTAGTTATTGGCTCGGCCCAGGGCCGTGGGACGACATGGTTTGTCAAAGGCCAATACATAGAGATGGCACTGCGCCATTACCGCCGTGGCGGGTTGTTCGGCAAGCTGGTGGAAGATGCCTATTGGTTTACAGGGTGGGAGAAAACCCGCTCTGCAGAGGAGTTCCAACTGCTTGATAAGCTGGCTCGAGGCGGAGTGAGGGTGCCGCGCCCAGTTGCCGCCCGTGCGATCAAGCAGGGCTTGACCTACCGTGCCGATTTATTGGTCGAGAAGGTAGCTGACGCGAAGGATTTAGTCGCGCAGCTGGAGCATGCTGCCTTGCCGGAAGTAAACTGGCGGGCGATAGGAGAGATGGTCAGAAAGATGCACGATCTGCAGGTTTGCCATACCGATCTCAACAGCCACAATATCTTGTTGGATAGCCAACAGCAGATCTGGCTGATTGATTTTGACAAGTGTTATGAAAAAGAGGGCGAGGGTTGGAAAGATGATAATTTGTCCCGCCTGCACCGCTCTTTTGTCAAAGAGCAGGGCAAGCGGGGGATCAAGTTTGAACCGCAATGCTGGCAATGGTTATTGAGCGGCTATCAGGCTGACTGATTCTTCAGGTGCCTTGCCATCTTAGTTGTTAGCTTGCCGCCCTAGCTTTTGCCTGATAGTTGCTGGTCGATCACCGCGAGTGTTTTGGCTACGGCCCCCTGATTCTGTCTCACGACCTCAATGGCTGCCTCGCCCATACGTTGGCATTGTGCTGGGTCGGACAGCAGTGCGGTTAGACGCTCTCCTATCTGTTTGGCGTTATCGCAAACCGCCAATGCACCAGCGGCTTCGAGCTGCTGGGTTATGTCGGTAAAGTTGTAGTAGCTCGGTCCGGTCAGTATGGGCTTTGCTAGTGCCGCGGGCTCAAGCATATTGTGGCCGCCGACTTTATCGCCGATCAAACTACCGCACATGACGGTAACATCGGCGGCTCCCATCAACAGCAACATCTCTCCCATGGTATCGGCTAGATACACATCGGTCGTGTCATCGACGTTTTGTGCTGAGGTGCGGCGAACACAGTTTAGTTGTTGCGACAGGCACAATTCGGTAACGCTGTCGAAGCGCTCCGGGTGGCGTGGTACCAATATCAGCAGGCACTCCGGGTGTTGGTTTTTGACTGCCTTGAACGCTTCGAGGATTTGCTCATCTTCCCCTTTGTGGGTGCTGGCAGCAATCCATACCGGTCGCATACCCCCCAGTTGCTGGCGAAGCTGCTGGGACTGTTCAAGTAGAGTGGACTCGATCTGGATATCAAATTTGACCGAGCCGGTTACGCTAAGGCGGTTTGCCGGGATCCCCAAGTCAGCAAAACGCTCGGCATCATCTTTGTGCAGGCACAGCAAGTGATTCAGGTTGGGGGCTATCATATTGAACACCGGCTGGAATTTGGCATATCGCTTGGCTGAGCGCGCTGACAGACGGGCATTCATCACAATTACTGGGATCCCTGCGTTGTGTACGGTGGCCAGGGTATTGGGCCATAATTCTGTTTCCATGATCAGCATGGCCGATGGATGGGTTGATCGTAAGAACCCTCTAACACACCAGGCAAAATCAATCGGCATGTAACGGTGTTCAACCAGATTACCCAGTTTGCTAATCTGCTCGGCCCCGGTGCTGGTAGTTGTGGTGACGACGATAGTTTGTTTGGGATTCTGGGCTTTGATGGCCTTGATAACAGGAATAACGGCAATTGACTCACCGACAGAGACCGCATGGATCCAAATGGGTTGGGTGCTATTTGTTGCCGACAGTGGTGGCGTAAAGCCGAAATGTTCTTTCCAGCGTGGACCGAAGGTGGGCTTGTTGGGCCGGCGACGGTAAAGGCCAAACAATAGCAATGGAGAAGCAGTTGCCAGTAGCAAGGTGTACAGGGCTCGGATAAACATACGGTAGCTTGTGGTCTTGGGTTATCAGCCTATTATAACGGGATATATGCTTGAGAACAGGTAGGGATATTTCCCAATCTTTCTGATGATTGCGATAGAATACACATTATTTTTTGTCATTTGACGCCGAGGGTGAAGCTGTGAGCCATCAGAGCAAGCGCTATTTAATGTACATTGCCCAGAATTACTCCTACGCCATGTTGCGCCCGCTGCAAGAAGCCATCCTTAAACTGGGGGGGGAAGTTTGCTGGTTCATCGAGGGGGGCGAGGCAGATCCTAGTTACATTAAAGATGATGAAATACTACTGTCGTCGGTAGAGGCTGTAAAAGCTTGGCGGCCGGATATCGTCTTTGTTCCAGGAAATGTGGTTCCAAGTTTTATTCCTGGTATTAAAGTAGGCGTGTTTCATGGCTTTAACTCTGGAAAAAGAGCTCGTAATGGCCACTTTCAGATTAGAGGGTGCTTTGATTTGTATTGTACTCAGGGGCCAAACACGACCGAGCGCTTCGAACAGTTGGCAGCAGAGCATGGCTACTTCCGGATTACCCAAACAGGGTGGCCGGCGTTGGATCCGTTGTTTTCACCCATCATCGATAATCCTTATAAAGCTGCTGACGACGAACGGCCGACAATACTCATGTGCTCGACCTTTTCCCGTAATTTGACTTGTGCGCCTGTTCTTTACGATAAAATTAAGGCATTGGCGGCGACGGGGAAATGGCGCTGGTTAATTCAATTCCACCCGAAAATGGATCCAGCCACTGTTGAGCAATATAAGCAACTGCAAAACGAGAATTTGCAGTTTGTCGAGACAGATAATGTGCTCCCTTTGCTGCAAGCGGCGGATGTGATGCTGTGCGATACGTCTTCGATTTTGCTAATGTTTTTATTGCAGCGCAAACCGGTAGTAACATTTCGTAATCAGATCCCGAGTGGACATTTATTGAATGTCACCGATGTTGAGCAGGTTGAGTCCGCCTTGGAACAAGCCTTGCAACATCCTGCGGCACTGATGACTGAAATTGAACAATACTGCCAGGAGCTTCACCCTTATATGGATGGCAACTCTAGTTTGAGAGTGCTGGACGCGGCAAATCAAATATTGACAGACGGCAGGGCGGGGCTTAAATCCAAGCCGTTGAACTTGCTGCGTCAATTCAAGATGCGTAAAAAGTTGGGTTACTGGAAATTATAAGAGCGTTATTTTATTCAGTCGTTTGAGTGTGGTTTATGTGCCAGTGCATTCAGTATTGTATAGATATGGTAATTTGAGATGAGTCAGAAAATTAGAGTTCTAGCGGTGACACACCATGGAAGAAAAAACATCAACCCTATTCGACCAGAAGCGTCTCAGATAATAGGAATGCATAAATCTGGACAGGTTGACGTCACTGTGATGTGCAATCCAGGCTCGACCTTGATCCCTTTCCTCGAAGCCGAAGGGGTCAAGGTGGTGACTGATCCTTTAGACAAGAAAGTGAACATTGATACCATTAAGGAAATTCGCAAGTATATCACTGAAAACGACATTCAAATTCTGCACCTTTATAACAATATTGCTTGCTCGAATGGGTGTTTTGCTGCGATTGGCACAAAAGCAAAGGTCATTGCTTACCGTGGGCAGACCGGCAATATTAGTCGATTTGATCCGACGAGCTATTTAACCATGCTAAATCCTCGTTTAGATAAAATCATTTGTGTTGCCAAGGCGATTGAGGTCGACCTGCAAAACTATATCTGGGGGGATAAGAGTAAGGCTGTCACTGTTTATAAAGGTCATGATCAATCTTGGTACCAAAACTCGCCAGCTAACTTGGAACATCTCAACCTGCCTGAAGATAGCTTTAAGTTATCTTTAGTGGCGAACTTAAGACCAAGAAAAGGTCTGCATGTATTGATGGATGCGATGAAGTTATTGCCGGATGATATCAATATTGATGTTCTGCTCGTTGGTGCCGATCCTAAGTCGGAGAAAATTCAGCAAATGATAGCCCGCAGTGGGAAGTCTGCTAGGGTTCATGCCTTGGGCTATCGTGAAGATGCTCCAGAAGTGGCTGCGTCATCAGATCTCACTATTCTTCCAACGACTAAACGAGAAGGGCTATGTCGTGCGGTGCTGGAAGCAAACTCTTACGGCGTTCCTTCTATTGTGTCTGATACTGGTGGTAATGCAGAGTTGGTTGCCGATGGCGTAACCGGGATTGTGGTTCCGCCTAGTGATGCTAAAGCTTTGGTCGATGCGATACTTAAGTTATATAACGATCGTCAGCTATGCAAGCAATACGGTATCGCTGCCAAGCAGCGGGTTATTGATAAGTTCAATGTAGAGCAGGGTGTTGAGGCAACACTGAATTGTTATAAGTCGCTATTGAGTTAATCGCAAGAAGACTCGCAGCTGCAAAATGGGGAGCGAGAGAGACTCCCTATTTATATTGAGCTTAGTGTATATAGAGTATATTCGATCACATGTTGTATTTTGTTGTTTGTTTTTTGATGCTCTTTAGTAGTCTGTTGCGCACTTTGATGTAGACCTGGTCAACATTATTTATCATGAAAATAAACTTGTGCTTTTTGACGATGAGCTTACGTTTTAAAGTATTCTTCCCTGTTGGGTTTCTATCCATGTAGCTGTAATAGCGAACAAGTTGACGTTTTTTTCGTTGGTGATAATAAAACTCTTTTCGATATGATTCATTGTTGTAAAAGGCGAAAAAAAAGCTCTTTAAATACTCAATCTTAGCAATAGATTCAATAACTTGATGTCCTACACCATAAAAATGAAGATATTGAGTATGTGTAGGATAACGCAAAGCAATTGTTTTATCCTCGGCATTAAATGGGTCGTAAACAACAGTAAAATGCGTATTGTTAATATTGCTAAAATGTTGGCTAGGATCAGACTCCGGAGGGAGCAACGGTGAAAAAAGTAAAGCTCGGTCAAGGTTTAGCAATGATGCAAAGCAAGATACCCCATATGCCCCCATGCTTACGCCGTAGCCTAATCTTTCTGGAAATTTTTGCAGCAGGGAAGCTATACCCTTAAGATACTCCTTTAGCTCAGAACATGAAAACCAGTGATTGTCATTGACGGTATTAATGGCGACAACATTAATTTGTTGCTTGACCAAAAAGTGATAACACCAAGCATGCTTACCTGCATTAATCTGCCTCTTGGTGAGCAGCATTCCAGCAGGGTTAAAGCACACTACGACAGGTTTGTTATAATCAAAGAAGGCGTACTCTATCAATGACTGATTAAGGACCACTCGTTCTGAATCTAGCATCTCTATATTCCCTGTCATTCAAACATTACTCTTAATTATCTATTTTCTTGTACCTTGGTTTTAAGCTTATGGCTTGACGTAGTAACCGCTGAGCCCATTTTTTGTTACTGCTACCAAAATTATGCGGTCCCTGTGGGCCTAGATAATGATAGAGTACTTTATCTATATAATGTGCCTTTTCCCCAGCCATTTCTAATAAAGGTGAAGTTAGGTACTTATCACTGCATCGCCTTACATATCGCTTATCTTCAGTGACTAAATCTTCATGCTTGATTTTTTTGCACTCTAACCAAGCTTTGATCCTGCCGGTGTACAGATAGAAATTAAGCGTTCGTTTTACTTCTTTTTTCGTTAGGGTTAGCGATGCTGGGTTTACCTGCTTCCATAACGAGTATTTGAATGTTTTTAAATGATTAGCTCGCCATTTAACATACCGGAATAGATTCAGTTTTGGGATAATATCCGGATAGGAGGAGCAGTTAGCCCCTTGCTTTCCGTTAACAGTATAAGAACCAAACGTCATCAAGCACTGTTCTTGTTCATAGGTGTTTTTTAAGTATTCGAGTACCGTCGCATCGGCAAGCGCGTCGTCGCCATCAATCAGGACAATTACATCATTGTCATCAGGTTGAGCGAGTTTGATGGTTTCAGCAATGTTGCCCATTGAATACAGTTTTTGTTGATGACGTATCAAGTGAAATCGTTCATCATCAAGAATGTTTTCTTCAATAGTGTCACAGCTAGTATCTGTAGACAGGTCATCCCCAAAATACACTTCGAAGTTTTCGTAAGTCTGCGATTTTAATATGTCTATATTCTGCTTAAGGTGTTCTGACATATTATAGACGGCACTAATTACTATAAACTTCATTATTATTTACACTCTTATCTTTAATTGTTACAGCTTCTATAATTTCATTTCTTCTTAGTAGCAAAAATGTGCTGAAGATATAAAAAATTAAGGGGTGAGACCTTTCAAGTGGTACATCAGTTAAGCATACAGTTAAGTATATGGTAATCAAAACCAATATCAGTGTTTTGTTCTCTTTATTGGGAGCGAAAAGAGGGTATAAGATGAGTGACATTGTGCCGATAAGACCAAAAATGCCATATTTTGCTAAATCATCAATCCACTGGTTATGGAAGTGTGCAAAATTTGCTGCTTTAGGTGTGATGAATTTATCTTTGACCATTTGGCTCTTTATTTCTAGTTGACCGTTATTACCAACACCCAACAGCCAGTTAGAGTGAATGATTTCTAAACCAGCCTTCCACATTTGTAACCTTAATCCTATTGATGTATCCATCTTGTCAGAATTGATTTGTTTTACTTCCCATACAGTTGTTTTTACTCGATGTTGAATTGGCTCTTTTAAAGTTATAGTAATGGAGACTAAAATTAGAATTGAGGTGAATACGTGTTTTAACGCGATAGATTTTATATTGATAACGCGAAATGACAAAACCATTAAGCCTGCGGTAAAGGCTAGCAGAGGTCCTCGAGAGAATGATAAAAGTAATGGGAAAAAGGCAATAACAGCAAATCCAAGTGAAATTAATTTTAACTTTTTGTTACTTTCACTTAGTGCTAAATATAGGTTGGCATTAACTAAAAAAGCACTGACAGTACCAATACGTATTGGGTTAATAGACCAACCAGTTCTAAAGAGCAAAACATCTGAATAGTATTGGATTAATAAAAATAAAATAAGACTGCCAGATACAGTCCAAGTCAGATTACGAAATGAAATACTTTTTAGGTAACTAGGTGGAAGAATTGACAGATATATAAAGCCTAGGCTCAACATCCTTAAACGATTAGAAGAAATACCATAAGTAAAGTAAGCAACAATTGAGAACAATAAATTTAGCAACAGCAGCCACAGGAACTTGTTTTTTTTGATGTTGGTTAATATGTCTTTGTGCCCGAAAAAATAAAGGCGGGCAATGACAGCTAACGGCACGAGCACATTAAAAATTTTATCACCATTGGCAAAGGCAAAAACACCGCTAAAGCACCAAATAAGAGGCAACAGTATGATTGAGTGGATTAACACGTCTTTATCTAGTTTCATCTTCTTTTGCATATATAACATCAATCTCGGTATGGATTTTTCCTGCCTTCCGGCCGGGTTTTTAATAAACGTAAAATCCACATGTACTGCTCAGGGCGTTCGGTGACGTACTGCTCGATACACTGGTTCATCAATCGGGCATCTTGCTCCTCGGTGTCCAGCGGAAACGGAGAAAGCGGTGGGTAGATATCAATCTCGTATTTACCTGTCTCGCTATTGTAAATCGAGTACAAGGGTACGATTTTGGCCCGGCTCAATTTAGCCAGACGGCCCAGCCCGGCAATTGTCGCTTTAGTGGTGGCGAAAAAATCGACAAACACACTGTGTTCAGCGCCCAAGTCCTCATCAGGCAAATAATAACCTAAATAACCTTCGCGGATAGACTTGATAAAGGGTTTGATCCCGCCACTGCGCTCGTAAACACGGCCGCCGTATTGTACACGCTGTTTATGCATTAACCAGTCAGAGACGATATTTTTCTGCTTTTTTGCCATCGCTGAAACAGGCAATCCGCGCGATGCAAGCAAAACCGCTGGAATATCAATGGCCCAGGTATGAGGCACGAGTAAGATGGCACTGTCGCCATTTTCTTTCAACGCTGTTAGGTGTTCTTCGCCTCGAACAACCGTGTTGTATTCCAGCCACTGGCGGTTGCGTACACTCAAGGCGGCAAAGCCCATCAGGAAACTGCCTGCGGTAATGTAGCTGTCGAGCAGCATTGCCTCTCGCTCTTCCTCGCTTTTGTCGGGGAAGCACATTTGTAGGTTTACCCGGGCGCGGCGGTTGGCTTTGCTTTTGAACTTCACGGCACGTTTGGCAAACAGACTCGCCATGGCGCGTCGGATTCGGTGTGGCAGCAGGCACAAGAGAGCTGCGAAAGCGACGGCCAGCCAAGTTCCCCAATATTTGGGGTGCAGGAAGGCCCAGCTGAATTCTGGGTTGTAGGCTTTTTTATCGTAGTGGTTTGTCATTTAGTGTTTTGGTGCTTGGTTGATGGTTGCCATGTAGTCAGCCACGCCCTCGGCGACAGACTTGAAGGTGTCGGTGTAACCGGCAGCGCGCAATTTGGTCAGGTCGGCTTCGGTAAAAGCTTGGTAGTGGCCTTTTAGGTGATCAGGGAAAGGTATTTCTTCAACTTTCCCTTTGCCGTGGTGCTTGATCACAGCCTTGGCGACTTCACTGAAAGGTTCGGCCTTACCGGTACCACAGTTGTAGATCCCCGAGACACTATTTTGCCAGAACCACAGGTTGACCTTGCAAACATCACCGACAAAGACAAAATCTCGCTTGAGGCTATCGGAGCCCTCGAATAGTTTCGGGTTGCTGCCTTGGTTGATCTGGTTGTTGAGGTGGAAAGCGACCGAGGCCATGCTGCCTTTGTGTTGCTCGCGGGGACCGTAGACATTGAAGTAACGGAAGCCGGTTATTTGCGACAGGGTCTCGCCATGCTCTTTGGCATCTTGCCATAGGCGGCGGACATAGTTGTCGAACAGTTGCTTGGAGTAGCCGTAAACATTAAGCGCCCCTTCGTATTCACGTTCTTCGATAAAATCGTGGTCGCGGCCACCGTAGGTTGCGGCAGAGGAGGCGTACAGGAACGGGATATTACGCTCGAGGCAGTAATGCAGAAGCTCTTTGGAATATTCGTAATTATTGAGCATCATGTACTTGCCGTCCCACTCGGTGGTGGATGAGCAGGCGCCCTGGTGGAATACGGCATCAATTGGGCCGAAGTCGTCACCCGCCATGATCTGGGTAATGAAGTCGTCTTTGTCCATGTAGTCGGCAATATCCAAGTCTACTAAGTTGGCAAATTTGGTGCCGTCTTTGAGGTTGTCGACTACTAGGATGTCATTGTGACCTTGCTCATTAAGGGCTTTTATGAGGTTGCTGCCGATCATACCGGCACCACCAGTTACTATAATCATGGCTCTTCCAGTCTGTAAGGTGGATAACAAGGGTTAGACCCGCTGTTATAGATTATGTTTATGATAGTATGAGCAGATTGCCAAATGATCTGGGCAGAGAAGTGAGAAGCAAATGAAAACCCGTGACAAAATTATCTTAGCTGCACTGGAGCTTTTCAACGAAAGCGGTGAGCCGAATATTACCACTAACCATATTGCTGCCCATTTAGGGATTAGCCCCGGTAATCTGTATTATCATTTCCGTAATAAGGAAGAGATTATACACAGTATTTTCGATCAATACGCGCATGATCTCAGCGTTCACTTTCAACCTCTTGAAAATAAGCATATAACTGCTGATGACTTGTTAGTATATCTCGACTCGGTATTTATGCTGATGTGGCGCTACCGTTTTTTCTACGCCAATTTACCTGATATCTTGCAGCGTGATCCTGAACTCCAGCATAAGTATCTTGCGGCACAGGGAGGCTTGCACAAGGACATTATGGCGATGATGGCCAGCTTTCGTGCGGGTGGCCTGTTGGATATCGAACAAGATGAACTGGAGAATCTGGCAACGACCCTCAAACTTGTTGCGTCGAGCTGGGTTTTCTATCAGACCACCCAGGCACCAGGTGCCAAGATCACCAAAGCGGTGCTTTACCAAGGTGTGCTGCACATTCTTGGCATCGTTAGGCCGTTGACCACCGCCGAGGGTAAGTCTCAGGTACTACAACTAAAAGCGCACTACCGCGAGCAGATTGAAAAAGATATTTAATAAGACGGATCGAGATCGGATAACCTGACCAGTTGGATCCCTTGTCCTGCAAGTAGAGGTAGGGCTCGACTCAAGACATCAAGCGTTACTGGATAAGGGTGGCCGATAGCTATCGCGTAGCCATTTTTCTTGGCCTGATGGACGGCGCGGGAAAGTTGCTGATTGATGAACTTCTCGGTACTGAGGTGGTCGAGGAAGACATGGCGGCGCAGGGCGGGCACATTCTGTTGTTTGGCTTGTTTGAGCGCGACCGATCTTGCGGTAGTGCGGCTATCTAAGAAAAATAACCCCTGCTCTGACAGTACTTCCATTACCCAGCCCATTGCCTGTGGGCTCTGGGTCAGAGCGCTGCCCATGTGGTTGTTGACAGCGATGGCCTCAGGCACTCTTTCTAATCCCCAGCGCAGGGCATGTTGCAGGGTTTGCCGATCCATCTGCCGGGTCAGGGTCGCCATCTCGAGCGGGGCCCGATGTAGGGGCTCCATTGGCATATGAAGCAGGACATCGCGTTGCTGCTGTTGGGCTAATTTGCTGGTTGCTCTGTCATAGGGCGTATCTGGCAGGATGGAGACACTGATCTGTGGCGGCAGCGCTGATAAGGCGGCAGGCATAGGTTGATAGCCAAGATCATCGATGACGATGGCCAGTTTGGCCGCGAGGGCCATACTGGGCGATCCAATACTGGCTAAAACAAGGGCAAGGCCAACAGCCAACTTCCCGAATATACGACTCTTCACCACAAGCTATCCTTTGCTTATTCGGTACGAATGGAAAACGCTACTTTTATCTTGTCAGCCAACTGCGTGGGTTAGTCGGTGTGCCCTTACGGCGTATCTCAAAATACAGCGAAGACTGATCCTGCCCGCCACTGTCACCAATCAACGCAATATTCTCATTGGCCTGTACGGTATCGCCCACTTTTTTCAGCAAGGTTTGATTGTAGCCATAGAAGCTCATGTCCCCTTTGCCATGGTCGACGGCCAGTACCAAACCGTATCCGCGCAACCAGTCGGCAAATACGACCTTTCCGGGATAGATAGCTTTCACCGGACTACCGGCTGACTGGGCGATCACCATGCCCTTCCAGTGCAACTCACCTTGTTGGCTGGTGCCATAGTTATGTAGGATCTTACCTTTGATAGGCCAGGGTAGTTTGCCTTTCTGTTTCGCTAAGCCATCCATTGGCGCCCGGCGCGCGGCTTCGGCAGCCGCTTTGGCTTTTGCAATTTCTTCGACCAAGCGCTGTTCGTTTTGCTTAAGCTCTGTCAGGTACTGATTGTCGGTCGTCAATTGGCTACGCAGGCTTCGTACGGTTTTTTGCCGTTGGCTACGTTCGCTTTCCAGCTTGCTCTTGTGTTCATTGAGCTTAGCCAGTAAGGCCTGTTGCTCGTTTTGTTGCTCACCCAATCGGTGTTGTTTGAGCTGTAATTCGGTGGTGGTCGCTGCCAGCTCATCGAGGGCATGGCTACGTGCTTGGCTGAGGCGCTCAGCATATACGGTAAAGCGATCGAGCTGGCTGCTATTTTCGCCGCTTAGCATCAGTGCCAACTGGCTTTGTTTGCCTTGTTTGTAATGGGCGTTGAGTAGCTCTTTGAGCAGTTCTTGTTGACCCAACTGTTGCTGACGCAGTTGCTCGAGCTGTTGCCTTAGCTCACGGATAGAGGTGTTGAGTTCGGCGGAACGTACTTCTGCCTGATGGATCGATTTGGCGGTGTCGGCGATGCCGACTTCTTGTTGGCGCAAGCTTTTTTGCAGTTGGTCGACTTTTTTGCGATTCGCTGCGACTTGGCCTTGCTGGCGGGAGATCTCCTGTTTTACCCCTTTGAGCTGGCCGTCATTGGCCAAGTTCTGTGGGCTATACAGCAGGCATAAGAAAACGCCAGTGCAAAATGCACTGGCGCGAAGACGTTGGTGTAGGTGTCTGATAACTTCCCGCATAGGGGAGATTATTTCAGATCAAACAGCACCTGACCAGTCATCTCTTCAGGGATTTCCATATCTGTTAGGGCTAGCATTGTTGGTGCTAGGTCAGACAGTTTACCGTTATCCTTAAGAGTCAGCTCTTTGTTACCCAAGTACACTAGCGGTACAGGTAGGCTAGTGTGAGCAGTATGAATGCCGCCTGTTTCTGGGTTGACCATCATCTCTGCGTTACCGTGGTCGGCAGTGATCAGCAGCTGACCGTCCATTTCACGGATAGCTTCAACGACACGGCCGATACAGCCGTCAACCGCTTCGGTTGCTTGTACTGCAGCGTCATAAACGCCAGTGTGGCCAACCATATCAAGGTTAGGGTAGTTACAGATGATGGTATCGAACTCACCGCTCTTAATAGCCGTAACCAGCTTGTCAGTTAGCTCAGGTGCGCTCATTTCAGGTTGAAGATCGTAAGTCGCTACCTTTGGTGAAGCCACTAATCGGCGCTCTTCACCGTCGAACTCGTCTTCCACACCACCGTTGAAAAAGAAGGTCACGTGCGCGTATTTCTCTGTTTCAGAGATACGAAGTTGCTTCTTGCCTTTTTTCGATAGCCACTCACCTAGGGTGTTAACCAAATCCGCTGGTGGGTATGCGATAGGTAGATTGATGTCCGCCGCGTACTGAGTCAGCATCACAACATCAGCAAGTGCTGGGAATTGAGCACGCTCGAAACCTGCGAAATCCACTTCGAAAGCACGGGTGATCTGGCGAGCACGGTCAGCACGGTAGTTCATGAAGATAACAGCATCGCCATCTTCCATTGCTGCAACATCCTGGCCTTCAGCGCGGATTTCTGTAGCTTTAACAAATTCGTCGTTTTCATCACGGGCGTAAGCGGCTTCCAGACCTTCAACAGCAGAGTCTACGGTGAATTTTGCTTTCGCTGCAGTTAGCAGGTTGTAAGCAACTTCAACACGATCCCAGTTGTTGTCACGGTCCATTGCGTAGTAACGACCTACTAGCGAAGCAACTCGGCCTTTGCCTAGCTCAGCAAACAGGGCGTCGAAACGCTCTAGTGATGCCTGTGCGCTACGAGGTGGAGTGTCACGACCGTCTAGGAAGCAGTGTAGGTAGATTTTTTCAGCGCCGCGCTTTGCTGCCATTTCAACAGCTGCTGCGATGTGGTCTTCGTGGCTGTGAACACCACCTGGAGACATCAGGCCCATGATGTGTACAGCTTTGCCTGCGTTAACAGCTTTATCGATAGCGCCAGTTAGTGCTGGGTTTTCGAAGAAGTCACCATCAGCAATTGACTTGGTGATGCGAGTAAGATCTTGGTAAACGATGCGGCCGGCACCGATGTTGGTGTGACCTACTTCAGAGTTACCCATCTGGCCATCAGGTAGACCAACATCCATACCTGATGCTGAGATCAGAGTGTTTGCCTCGTTTGCCATCAGGCCATCGATAACTGGTGTGTTGGCGTTAGCAATAGCGTTGTTGGCGTTGTCTTGGCGGTAACCCCAGCCATCTAGGATAACTAAAGCCAATGGCTTCTTAGCAGACATATGCTGTCCCTCGTATGTGAAAACCTGAAATGAAATATCGATCAATTACCTTAGCCCTCAATATGCTAGGGCTAAGGTGATTGATCGTAGCGGACGTAATTTTACTACAGTTTATGGTGAAAACTGTAGGTCAAGATCAAACAATGCTGTAAATAGATTGTTATCTTCCTACGGAAATATATTCATTTCTGAGGATAAGTGTAAGTCCTGAAGCACAGTTTTTTTACTTTTTCTTATGCTGCAATAATGCTCAAGGCAGTTAAGGCTTATACTGAGAGCGCCAAGGACCAGTGAGCCGCCGCGCGGATTTATTGCATCTTGCTGTACAACTAGGCTGTCGAGGGTATACTCGGGGTCTTTAAATTTTGTCGACTTGGGCCTGGGTTACAGCAGGCTGATATTAGGAATATAGAGCGAAGATCATGCAACAATACATTGATTTTGTAACAAGTAACCCTATCTTGGCATTGGTATGGGTTGGCTTAGTTGTGGCTATCATTTCGTCTTACGTCAAGCAAAAGACGGCAGGCTATAAGATTGTCACTCCCAATGAAGCGACTGTAATGGTCAACCGTGAAGACGGTGTGTTTGTCGATATCCGCAGTCGTGATGAATACCGCGGCGGCCATATTGCTGGCTCACTTCACATTTTGCCAAGTCAAATTAAAGAACAGAACTTGGCAGATCTTGAAAAATTCAAGCAAGCCCCAATCATCGTAGTATGTAAGACAGGGCAAACGGCGCAAGAGAGTGCCAACCTGCTGAGCAAAGCGGGTTTCGAGAATGTAAACTTGCTTAAAGATGGTCTGATTTCATGGAATGAGGCAAACCTGCCATTGATCCGTAGCAAATCAGGCAAGGCGAAAAAGTAATTTTGCCGTCCCACTGCACGCTAGGTCGGGTTGTGGGATAACACTGAATTTTGTGCAGTTGTGATAGTCATCATGGTTGCGGTATTGATTGGCTCACGTTCGTGAGCATGAGAGAAAAAAGGACTCTAACATGGCTGAAGCAGCAAACACTGAAGCACAGCAGAACTTTCAAATCCAGCGTATCTTCCTGAAAGATGTTTCTTTCGAAGCGCCAAACTCGCCACAGATGTTCCAGAAAGAGTGGAACCCTGATGTGAAACTGGATCTAGACACGCAGAGCCGTGAGCTGGGTGACGGTGTATTCGAAGTTATTCTTCGTTTGACAGTGACTGTTAAGAATGAAGAAGAGACTGCGTTCCTGTGTGAAGTTCAGCAGGGCGGTATTTTCTCTGTTGCTGGTATGGAAGCGCCTCAGCTTGCGCATTGCCTAGGTGCATTCTGCCCGAACATTCTATTCCCATACGCACGTGAAACAATTTCGAGCCTAGTGGTTAAGGGTACCTTCCCTCAACTGAACCTAGCGCCGGTTAACTTCGATGCATTGTTCATGAACTACCTTCAGAACCAATCTCAAGCTAACCCAGAAAACACTGAAGCCTAAGCTTTAGGGTGGACATAATGAATCCAGGCTCTGAACAAACAATTTCCATGGCGGTACTGGGTGCCGGTTCGTACGGTACATCCTTGGCGATTTCACTGGCCCGTAATGGCGCCAATGTGATCCTATGGGGCCACGAGCCGGAACATATGGCGCAGCTGGAAATAGACCGTGCCAACGAGGCTTTTTTGCCGGGTGTAGCCTTTCCTGATTCCTTGATTGTCACTGCCGATTTGGAGCAGGCGGTCAAGGCCAGCCGTGACCTATTGGTGGTGGTACCTAGCCATGTCTTTGGTTTGGTATTAGGTAATGTCAAACCGCACTTGCGTGATGATTCTCGCATCTGCTGGGCAACCAAGGGACTGGAGCCGGAAACAGGGCGTCTTCTTAAAGATGTGGCTGTTGAAGCGCTGGGTGAGTTGGTTCCTCTGGCTGTATTGTCAGGCCCGACGTTTGCCAAAGAGCTTGCTGCAGGTATGCCAACAGCCATTTCTGTGGCGTCGCCGGACGACGAGTTTGTTCGCGATTTGCAGGGAAAAATTCACTGTAGCAAAACCTTCCGTGTTTATAGCAACAGTGATTTTATCGGTATGCAGCTTGGCGGTGCGGTCAAGAACGTGATTGCCATTGGTGCGGGGATGTCTGATGGTATTGGCTTTGGCGCCAATGCCCGTACAGCATTGATCACCCGTGGTTTGGCCGAAATGTCACGTTTGGGTGCGGCGTTAGGGGCGCAGCCTGAAACCTTTATGGGGATGGCAGGCCTTGGAGACTTGGTACTGACTTGTACCGACAACCAATCCCGTAACCGACGTTTTGGTTTGGCGCTGGGTCAAGGTAAAGACGTTGACCAAGCCCAAGATGATATCGGTCAAGTCGTCGAGGGATACCGTAATACCAAGGAAGTCTGGGTTCTTTCTCAGCGGTTGGGGGTCGAAATGCCGATCACCGAGCAGATCTATCAGGTGCTTTATCAGGGCAAAGACGCCCGTGAAGCGGCTAAAGATTTGCTGGCTCGCGAGAAAAAAGACGAATAACAGATTGGGAGCGATGCACCTCCATTCTGTTTACTAAAATTACAACGCGGGCTTCTTAGGCCTGCGTTGTTTTTTTTTCAGGGCGCGTTAAAGTTAAAGCAAGCCGATACCAACCGTAATGAAACCGAGGGTAATGTGAGGGAATGTCAACAATATGCCGTTTGGCAGGCAATAAAGCAGGAAGCGAGAGAGCAGTCAGAGCAGGAGCCAATGCTTGCAAGCTTTTACCATGCCACCATTATCAAGCACGATAATCTGGCGGCAGCGCTAAGTTATATTCTGGCCAATAAATTGGCCACGCCATCGATGCCAGCGATGGCAGTACGAGAAGTGATAGAAGAGGCTTTTGCCGCCGATTGTTTGATCACCGAAGCTGCAGCTTGTGATATCCGGGCTGTGGTTGAGCGTGATCCGGCGGTAGAGATGTTTTCTATCCCTTTGCTCTATTTGAAAGGCTTTCATGCTTTGCAAGGCTACCGAGTGGCCAACTGGTTGTGGAAGCAAAAACGTGTGGCATTGGCGGTTTACTTACAAAACCAAATTTCGGTCGCCTGTCAGGTGGATGTCCACCCTGCCGCGCGCATTGGCCAAGGGATCATGTTTGACCATGCCACCGGGATCGTGATTGGTGAGACAGCGGTGATCGATAATGATGTCTCTATTCTGCAGGATGTCACCTTGGGTGGTACCGGTAAGGAAGGGGGCGATCGCCATCCGAAAATCCGTGAGGGTGTCATGATTGGAGCCGGTGCTAAGATCTTGGGCAACATCGAAGTGGGCGAGGGTGCCAAGATTGGCTCTTGCTCGGTGGTGCTTAATCCGGTACCGCCACACACCACCGTCGCAGGCGTACCGGCCAAGATTGTCGGCCGCCCGAGCAGCGCCAAGCCATCGATGGATATGGATCAGCAATTCAACGGTACCAGCCAGACGTTTACCGCTGGTGATGGGATATAGCTCAGGCCAGAGGCGGTGGGCTAGAGGCGCAAGGAAGAGCAAGAATTTATTGTTTGATGATGTTCTTAAGCCAATAAGCCCACCTTCCAGAAACAGAAAAAGCGAGAGGAAGCCTCTCGCTTTTTTTTTGGATAATAATTCTAAATAGCCTCTAGCCTCTTTATTACATTGCGCCCTTGAAGCCCAATTGACGCCACGCTTCGTAGCCGATGATTGCAGCGGCGTTGGACAGGTTGAGACTACGGCTGTCCGGGTGCATAGGAATGCGCAAGCGCTGCTCCAGTGGTAGGCTTTCGATAAGCTCTGCTGGCAGGCCGCGAGTCTCTGGGCCAAACAGTAGCACATCGCCTTGCTGAAACTCGGCATTGGTATGGAAGTTGGTGGTCTTGGTGGTACAAGCGAAGATACGACGCTCGCCAATGTAGGCAAGGAATGCGTCGAAATTGGCATGGCGATGCACGTGCGCCAAGTCATGGTAATCCAAGCCGGCACGACGCAGCTTCTTCTCTTCCAAATCAAAGCCCAATGGCTCAATCAAGTGTAGGTTGGCCCCACAGTTAGCACAGAGGCGGATGATGTTGCCGGTATTCGGGGCGATCTCCGGTTCGTAAAGAGCGATATCAAACATAGTAGATAATCCGTGGTGACAATAGCGCTATTGTAGCGGAAAAGGCAGCCAAAAAGCACGACAGCGAGAATGATGGCAGATACGGCGGCCCAGTGAGGGCCGCGCGTAGAATTGGGGTTAGCGGGAAAGCGGGAGGGTGATGGTGACCTTGAGGCCGCCCAGAGTGCTGCGCGATGCTTTGATAGTACCGCTGTGCTGGCGGATGGCACTTTCAGTGATCGCCAGTCCCAGCCCGGTGCCGCCACTGCTGCGGTCTCGTGCGGTCGAGACACGGTAGAACGGGCGGAAGATATCCCCCAGTTCACTATCGGGTACACCCTCACCGTTATCCTCTACCGTGATGCACAATCTCATCGCCTGAGTCACAAAACGGATCTGGATCGTATCATCACCATACTTGATGGCATTACGGACCACGTTTTCCAATGCACTGATCAGTAGGTTGGGATTACCGTGCAGCGGCCACTCTTCCAATGGTGTATAGCTCAACTGCTTGCCAGATTGCTCGGCTTCGAAACGGGCATCTTCCATCATGTCATACCATAGCGAGGCAGCATCGGTTTGTTCCCGTTGCTCGTGGCTATTGACCTGCATCCGAGACAATTCCAGCAACTCGCTAATCATGGTCTCCAGCCGCTCGGATTCTGTATCGATGCGGGTGAGCTCGTTACTCTCGCCTTGCTTACGCTTAGCCAGTGCGGTAGCCATTCGTAACCGGGTCAGCGGAGATCGAAGCTCATGGCTGATGTCGGACAGTAGGCGTTGCTGGCCGCTGATCATGTGATTGATAGCATGGACCATCTGGTTGAAGCTGGCGCCTGCCTGCTTGAATTCTTTCGAGCCGGACTCCAGTTTGGGATCGGCTTCGAACTCCCCCTTGGCTACGCGTTCTGCGGCATTTTGTAAGCGGCGTGCCGGCAGGGAAATTGCCCATGCTAGCCAGAGTAGCAACGGGGTACTGACTAGCATGGTCAGCAGCAATAATTGAAAAGGCTTATCTAGGATCTGGATGAAAAACGGCGGCGGCTCCCTCACTATCCGGCCGATGTACATCAGCAAGGTGTCGCCTTTGTGTTTGACCTCGAACGGTCCGGCCATCATCCAGCGGCCATAGAGTTTCTGCTTGGGCACTTTGGGACTGTCGGCCATGGTAATAAAATTACGCAGCGCCTTGCTGTTGCGTCGTGGAGAGATGATATCGCCATCAGAGGTGGTGAAGTAGAGCTGGAACCCCTTGTGGCGGTCATGGTCGGTAAAGCGGCTGAGTTTCTTCTCCAGCGAACCGCCATCACGGGAAATCTGGCTGGAAATACTGGCGGCTGATTCTTGGAATCGTTCCTGCTGTAGTTGGGGGATCGTGTGCTGGGTACGGGGATCCAAATTGGGTAGCAACAGCAGTGTCAATACCACGATCAGTAGGGTGAGCCAAAACACCGCAAAGATGCGGCCATACAGGCTGGAAAAGCGCGGCAACTTCATTATACGTCCTCGACTAGCAGGTAACCCTTGCCACGCAAGGTTTTGATCCAGGGTTTACCGTCATCCCGAGCAGGGAGTTTCTTGCGTAGATTCGATACATGCATATCGATAGCACGGTCAAATGGTGCAAGCCTTTTGCCAAGCACTTCGAGGCTGAGTTCGTTTTTGGCGATGATTTTCCCCGGGTGCTGGACGAAGTAGCTTAGTAATGCCAGCTCGGTGCCGGTCATTTCAATTGAATGCCCATGACACAGAACCTCCTGACGGCCCGGATAGATTTCGATGTCTTGATAGGTCAGGCATTCTGGCCCCGCCTTGGTTGTTGGGCTCTTGCTTTGGGTGCGGCGCAAGATAGCACGGATACGGGCGAGCAGTTCACGGTCACTGAACGGCTTGGGCATATAGTCATCGGCACCCAGTTCCAGCCCGAGAACGCGATCGATCTCTTCGCCCTTGGCTGTCAGCATCAGTACCGGTGTTTCGTGCTTTTCGCGCAGTCGGCGCAACATCTCTGTCCCGTTCATCACTGGCATCATCACATCCAGCAAGATCAGGTCGATGCTGTCGTCCACCTTGGTTAACCCTTGCTCGCCATTATTGGCTTCGACAACCTCGAATCCTTCCATATCGAGAATATCGGAAAGCAGAGAGGTGAGTTCAGTATCATCATCAACAAGCAAAATTTTGGCCATGGTGTCTACCTTTAATAGCAACAGCGATAGAGTAAGTATCCCTAATCAATGTAGGGCAGCCAAGTAAAATTGGTTTAGCTTTACGCAGTTTTACGTTTGTCAGACAGCCCTTTACCTTGCAGGGGGTAAGCTATAACCGTACCTCAGAAAACGGCGCTGAAACAGCAGCCACTATTGGAGAAGAACATAATGATGACTTTCAAAAAAACAATGGCTCTAGCAATTGCCCTTCCTCTAGCCCTAGGCTCTGCTTCTGCACTGGCGTACGGTGGTGGCAAACATCATAACGGCCACGGCGGCAAAGGCGGTTGCGGTATGGATGATAGCCGTATGTTCCGCCAGTTAGATTTGACCGATGCACAGAAAACAGAGCTCAAGGAGCTGCGTCAGACCAACAAAGACAATATGCGCGGCAAAATGGGTGAGCGCCATAGTGAAATGCAGGCGCAGCATCAGAAAATGCAGCAACTTGTCCTGAGCGAAGATTTCAATGAAGCAGAAGTGCGTGCTCTGGCTGAGGAAATGTCCAAGCAGCAGGTTGAACGTCGCGTCTCTATGCTTAAGCAGCGCCATGAAATGATGCAAGTGCTGACCGCAGAGCAGAAAACTAAACTGCAGGAGCTTCAGGCCGAGCGCGGTGAAAAGTGCCAAGCGAAAATGGAAAAGCGCATGGAGCGCAAGCAATCTAACTAATTGCGCTGATTAAACAGAGAAAAGCCGCCAACACTCTTGGCGGCTTTTTTGTTATTTATGCCCAAGTCACTTGGATGTACTGCTTTGTAAATCATCAATTTGAATTATTTTGTTATTAATTTTCGTCATAAAAAAGCTATACTGCGAGGTGTTGCCCAGTCCAGTGCCGTCTGTCTGGTGTGATTATCATGGATGAATTCACAATCACCCGCGGTCATCATCCTCACCCGGCACAACTGGAGGCTCTGGTGCCAGCCGTTATACTGAAGAAGTAGAGTTATAGCGGTCGAGCGGTGTACTGCTCGTGGCCCCAGCCTAGAGGCGAACTGTTTTAAATATTCCGATAGTGTATGAGGAGGCGATAGTTTCCGCGCCATGCTGCAGTTGCAGGCTATCGTGATATGAATCAACAAATTTTTTTATCAAAATTGTAATACTCCTACATTAGTAGGAAAGTTACAGTTTACATAAGTCAGGGCCACTTTAAGGCCTGTGGTCGAGTGGGGAACCTCGGCCGCTTATGTCGGATTTGAATTTTCATTTCCCAAAGTCAGAGGGTAACCATGATTAAGAAGATTGGTGTATTGACCAGTGGTGGTGACGCACCTGGTATGAACGCGGCGGTTCGCGGTGTTGTACGTGCAGCATTGTCTGAAGGCGTTGAAGTATACGGTGTGTATGACGGCTATCAGGGCCTGCACCAGAACCGTATTGAAAAACTGACGCGCTCAAGCGTATCAGATGTCATCAATAAAGGTGGTACATTCCTGGGTTCTGCGCGTTTTCCTGAGTTCAAGGAAGAAAAAGTACGTCAGCAGGCTATCGAAAACCTTAAGATCCACGGCATCGACGCGCTGGTTGTTATCGGCGGTGACGGCTCGTACATGGGTGCGAAGAAGCTGACTGAAATGGGCTACCCATGTATCGGTCTGCCAGGTACGATTGATAACGATGTTGCAGGTACTGACTATACGATCGGTTACCTTACAGCGCTGAACACGGTTATCGATGCGATTGACCGTCTGCGTGATACGTCTTCTTCTCACCAGCGTATCTCTATTGTTGAGGTAATGGGCCGCCACTGTGGTGATCTGACGCTGATGTCTGCGATTGCTGGTGGCTGTGAGTACATTATCACACCAGAAACCGGCTTGAACAAAGAAGAGCTGCTGGCGAAGATCAAAGAAGGGATCTACAAAGGCAAGAAGCACGCGATCATTGCACTGACCGAATTGATGACCGATGCCAACGAACTGGCGAAGTATATCGAAGATGAAACCGGTCGTGAAACGCGTGCAACTGTACTTGGCCACATTCAACGTGGCGGCCAGCCAACAGCATTTGACCGTATCTTGGCATCTCGTATGGGTGCGTATGCGGTAGATCTACTGATGGAAGGCCACGGCGGTCGCTGTGTGGGTATCCAGAACGAGAAGATGGTTCACCACGATATCATCGACGCGATTGAGAACATGAAACGCCCAGTACGTAAAGATCTTTACGCATTGGCTGACAAGTTGTTCTAAAGGGTCATTCCTGAATAAAAAACCGGCTACCAGCCGGTTTTTTTGTGCCGAAATTTCTAGAATTGATGAGCGGCAGGCAACAAAAAAGCTACCCTTGGGTAGCTTTTTTTATCAACCAGTCTTCGATAAAGAAGAGGTGATTATTTTTTTGCTTCAGCAGCTGCTTTAGCAATAGCGGCAAAGCTTTTAGCGTCCAGAGCAGCACCGCCAACTAGCGCGCCGTCGATGTCTGGCTGTGCGAAGTAAGCTTGTGCGTTTTCTGGCTTAACAGAACCGCCGTACTGGATCACAACTTTCTTAGCTACGTCTTCGCTTTTCTCTGCAATGTGCGCACGGATAGCAGCGTGGATGCGCTGTGCATCATCAGCTGTCGCTGCTTTACCGGTACCGATAGCCCAGATTGGTTCGTAAGCGATGATTGCGCCTTCTAGGGCTTCAACACCTTGGGTGTTGATCACGGCATCGATTTGACGAGCACAAACAGCAACAGTTTCGCCTGCTTCGTTTTGTGCTTCAGACTCACCGATACATAGTACTGGTGTTAGGCCGTGCTCTTTTAGGAAAGCGAATTTCTTGGCAACAAACTCGTCTGATTCGTTGTGGTATTCACGACGCTCAGAGTGACCGATGATGATGTGGCTTGCACCGAAGTCTTTCAGCATCTCTGGAGAGGTATCGCCAGTGAATGCACCGCTAGCGTTAACGTCAACGTTCTGTGCACCAAGGATAATTTTGCTCTCACCTTTGCTGATTAGTTGCTCAGCTAGGTCAAGGTACATAGCTGGTGGAGCTACGGCAACGTCTACACCTTCAACGCCTTTAAGTTCAGCATCAAGGCCCTTAAGAAGGTTAGATACCATTTCTTTGCTACCGTTAAGCTTCCAGTTACCCATAACCACAGGATGGCGCATAGCTTTTCTCCATATCAAATTGACTTAAAAAAATACTCAATAGCTTAATAGACAGCTCCGGGGTCGTCGCCCGTTATCAGTGGCGCTGAATACTAAGCTATAGAGTATCATCTGACAGGCCCGCTAGCGGTTTTATCTGTTATCGCTAGCAGCGCCAACATTACCACAGCTTAGGAAATCAATTTCCTGTCCGAAATCATATCTGTGCTCGGTTGTACCCTTTTCCCCGGCAAAAGTGAACCACTACGGGGGAATTTTTTTCACCTTGGTGCTATTCCCACCATGGCGAGGAAAAAAAAGACAGTGATCCGTGACTGAAATATAGCCTGTATCTTTGGCTTCGTGGGATAAGATCCGCTAAGGTTGATGGCTATTTTAGGATAAATCCATGCCAAACATGGATTTGACAAACAAAAATAAGTGAAGTGTAAAGCACAAGGAGGAGCGAATGCCTAACTTAGTGATGGAGTACGCCGAACCCGTTGTTGAGCGGGTCAATATTTCGGGATTACTCGATGATCTCCACACCATTTTGCTCGAGTGCGGGATTTTCGAGCCGGATTCGGTCAAGTCGCGAAGCTACCGGTGCCATAACTGGCTGGCAGGAGAGAATCGCGATCTCGATACCTTTATCCATATCGAGTTGACGATGCTCTCGGGCCGAAGTACCGAGGTGAAACGCGATTTATCCCGGGCTTTGATGACCGCGCTTGAGCAGCATGCCAGCACCATCAATAGCCTGACCATCGATATTCGTGATATGGACAGCGATTGCTTCCTAAAGGTCAGCTGCTAGGCTGACTCTGATTTATCCTGTGAGCCCGGACGGCAGAAAGGCTTGATGTCAGCCTGATGCTCAGTCAGGGTTTCCGGGGCATTGAGTACCTGAGCAAACCGTTTGAGTTGCTGCTGCAGTTCGGCCATCAGCAGGATGTTGGTATGGTTAGGGTTTTTTCCCTTGTCGATCACCAGGTTGATATGACTCATCTGCGCCCGCAGCCGTGGCTGCATCTGTTCACTGGCATTGCTGATGAGCTCCTCACTCATTGCCAAACGCAGAGCCTCGAGTTTCTCCGGCTCGTTTTCGGCCATGGCTTTCAATTCGTCAAACGGTGGCAGTGTTTGCATCTTACTCCCCCTATCCCCGAATGCTAATCCCAGACCCCATCAGGTCAAAGGCTGAACTAGCACCTACCAGCAGGATTGCTATGCAATAAAGTTAGTTGTCAGCAAGACTGGCAGTTGGCTCAGGAGTGAGACAAATGAGAGGTTTACGGAGAGAGGAGAAACGAAAAGCCCGGTGATCCGGGCTTGTTTGAGGAGTAACGGTTACGGCTTACCAGTAGTGCTCCATGGTGATTTGACCGGGTTTGCGACGAAGGTTCTTGGTGAAGCCTTTCTGCTCCAATACCGTTTTGGTTTCCCGGACCATTTCTGGATTGCCACACAGCATAATTTGACTTTTCTCTGGTGCGAGTGACAGGCCAACATGGCGCTCTAGCATACCGTCTTCGAGTGCTTGTGGGATCCGGCCTGACAGGGCGGGGGGAGCCGGCTCACGGCTAACGAAAGGCTGAACAATCAGCTGTTCAGGATAGCGCTCTTTGAGGGCATTGATTTCGGCCTGGTAGCTGAGATCAGCCGAAAAACGTACCGCATGAACCAGGACAATTTTACGAAACCGCTTCCAGGACGATGGTTCGCGCAAGATAGAAAGGTATGGCCCGATGGCGGTACCGGTCGCCAAAAGCCAAAGCTGCTCGGCATCGGGGACTTCGTCCAGAGTGAAATAGCCGTTGGCACGGGCAGAAATGAAGACTTCCTGACCCGGTTCAAGGGCGTGGAGCCTCGGTGACAGCAAGCCATCAGCAACCCGGGTTGCATAGACTTCGATTTGATCGGTCGAAGGGGGATTAACGAAAGAGTAGGCACGTTGGATCATTTTGCCATCAATCTCCAGTCCCAGCTTGGTAAACTGGCCGGCTTTGAACGGCTCGATGTTGGCTTGCAGCACAAGGCTGAACAAGTCATTGTTCCAATGTCGGTTATTGATGACTTTCGCAGGGATCCAGTCAGCCATAATGTTCTCCTCGTTATGATTTTATTATTCGATACGCGCAGCGCCTTTCTCCGGCAATGATGTGTTCCTGTCTGTTAACCTGGTATTCGTTGCCTAGCAAGCGTTGGAAAACGGCCAGTTCGGACTGGCAAAGTGATGGGCAACGTTGAGCTGCGTGGCAGATAGGGCAATGATTTTCGATCAGCACGAAATCTTCGCCATCCTGGTGAAGTTCGGCCATATAACCCTCCCGCTCCCTGAGTGTAGTAAGGATCTGCAGTTTTTCTGCGATATTTTCTACCCCGGCCAGCTGGGCTTGGTATTGTTCAAAGGTTTGATCCTCCCGCCGATCGACCACCTTGCTTAGCCCATCTTGGCCAAACAACTCCTCAACAGAATCAAGCATTTGAATAATAAGATCGCCATGACGGTCGGCAAAACGTCGATGTCCCTTTTGAGTCAGGTGCCAGTGTCGGGTCGGTCTGCCGACTTTGGCCTTGATGTCTTCGAAGTCGACCAAGCCTTCTTCTTCCAGTCCCTGCAGGTGTTGTCGTACCCCCATGGTGGTGAGCTGGAAATCTTCGGCAAGGATCTTGGCGGTGACTGGGCCTTCGCGTTTCATCCGATAGAGTATTTTGTCGATGGTTTTCATAGTCACCTTTGGAAACAAATTGGCATAGTTAATTATGTAGCCAGCTTTCTAAATAAAGCAACAACTTTACAAAGTAAGCGGTGCAGGGGGAAGAGGTAGGGGGAGAGGATTGTGGAGGAGAAGCCAAAACCGTAGCGATAAAAAAGCGCGCCGGATGGCGCGCTAGAGAATCTAACCGATGGGTCGATATTACAGGATGTGACCCTTGATCGCGTCGTCTTTGCGATCCAAGTAGTGAGTCGACTTGATACGGCGGATAGTACGGCACTTACCGCGGATCAACAGGGTTTCTGTCGTGGCAATATTGCCCTGGCGGCTGATCCCTTCCAGCAGATCCCCCTTGGTGATGCCTGTACCGGCAAAGATGACATTATCGCTACGTGCCATGTCTTCCATGCACAGTACCGTGTTTGTCTTAATGCCCATTTCGCCGCAGCGGTCGATTTCCATCTGGCCGTGTTTGCGGTTTTCTTCGGTATCGCCTTTTACTTCGTGACGAGGAAGCAGGCGACCGTGCATGTCACCGCCAAGCGCACGAATTGCTGCAGCAGAAACAACACCTTCAGGTGCACCACCGATGCAGTACATCACATCGACTTCACTATCAGGCATACAAGTCAGGATTGAGGCTGCGACATCACCATCAGGGAAGGCAAACACACGTACACCCATGGCTTGCATTTCAGCAATAATGCCATCGTGACGAGGTTTCGCCAGCGTGGTCACGACCAGTGTATCAAGGGTTTTACCTAGTGCTGCTGCGATGTTCTCTAAGTTCTCAGTCAGTGGTTTAGCCAGATCAATCACGCCTTTAGCAGCAGGGCCGACAACCAGTTTTTCCATGTACATATCAGGTGCTTTTAGGAATGAGCCTTTTTCGCCTGCTGCCAAAACAGCCAATGCGTTGTTCTGGCCCATGGCTGTCATGCGGGTACCTTCGATTGGGTCTACCGCAATATCCACAGCATCGCCGCCTGTACCGACTTTTTCACCGATGAAAAGCATAGGCGCTTCATCGATTTCACCTTCACCGATAACAATTTCACCTTCGATTTCTGTTTGGTTCAACAGCGTACGCATAACCTCAACGGCAGCGTTGTCCGCTGCAATTTTATCGCCACGGCCTAGCCATTTATAGCCTGCAAGTGCTGCACCTTCAGTGACACGGGAAAATGCCATCGCCAAATCGCGTTTCATGGTAACTCCAGAAATAGAAATCAGTGGGCTAGGGCCTGTAGGCTACAGGCCCAGAATAAATCTGGCGGCGATTTTAACACAGCTTGCAAGGAAACGTTTGCGTTAGCGCAAAAATGTTTATTTCTTGCTATTTCACTACCAATGGACGAAAAAAGGCCTGCTTTCGCAGGCCTTAATGGGGAACCAAGGGTAACGCTAAGGTTGGGCTTACGTCTTAGATATCGTCGCCATCAACCGCCCAGCCCTTAGCACACTCGACAGCACGCTTCCAACCGTTGTAACGGCGGCTACGCTTGCCTTCGTCGCTGCAGGCGATGAACTTACGGTCCAATACCGCTTTGTTCTTCAGTTCATCAATGCTGCCCCAGAAGCCAACAGCTAGACCTGCCAGGTAGGCTGAGCCTAGTGCCGTCACCTCGGTAACCACAGGGCGGTGTACCTCGGTATCCAGAATGTCTGATTGGAACTGCATCAAGAAGTTGTTGGCAACAGCACCACCATCAACACGCAGAGTCGCTAGCTTGATGCCAGAGTCAGCCTGCATCGCATCCAGTACGTCACGGGTCTGGTAAGCCACACTTTCCAGCGTTGCACGGATGATGTGGTTGCTGTTCACACCGCGGGTCAAGCCGACAATAGCACCACGGGCATATGGGTCCCAGTATGGCGCACCAAGGCCGGTGAAGGCCGGTACCACATAGACACCATTGGCACTGCCGACTTTCTCGGCAAAGTATTCGGAATCCCCGGCATCGCCAATCAATTTCACTTCGTCACGTAGCCACTGGATGGATGCGCCGCCCATAAAGACAGCTCCTTCCAAGGCATAAGCCACTTCACCTTTCGGGCCACAAGCCAGGGTGGTCAATAGGCCGTTATGTGAGGTAACTTTTTCCTTGCCGGTATTCATTAGCAGGAAGCACCCTGTGCCGTAAGTGTTTTTCGCCTGACCAGGTTCGACACACATCTGGCCGAACAGTGCTGCTTGCTGGTCACCAGCGATGCCAGCGATTGGGATACGGGTACCGCCCTTACCACCAATGTTGGTCTTACCGTACACTTCAGACGACGACTTCACTTCCGGCATCATTGAGAGCGGGATATCCAGTGCTTTAAGCAGTTTTTCATCCCACTGAAGGGTATTGATGTTGAACACCATGGTACGGGAGGCATTGGTGAAGTCGGTAACGTGAACGCGTCCTTGGGTCATCTTCCAAATCAGCCATGTATCAACGGTACCGAACAATAGGTTACCGGCTTCGGCTTCTTCGCGGGCCCCTTCGACATTGTCGAGGATCCACTTGATTTTGGTGCCCGAGAAGTATGGGTCGACAACTAAACCGGTGTTTTCGCGGATGTATTCTTCAAAACCGGCTTTTTTCAGTTCTTCACACGTATCTGCTGTACGGCGGCACTGCCAGACAATCGCGTTGTAAACAGGTTTACCTGTATTCTTGTCCCAGACAATGGTGGTTTCGCGCTGGTTGGTAATACCGATACCAGCAACTTGATCGGAGCGGATCCCTGCCTTGGCCAATGTTTCAACCAGCGTCGAGCTTTGGGTGGCATAGATTTCTAGGGGATCGTGCTCGACCCATCCAGCCTTTGGATAAATTTGGGTGAATTCACGCTGTGACGAGCACACAATGTTGGCGTTGTGATCAAGCACCACGGCACGGGAGCTGGTCGTACCCTGATCCAGCGCAACAATGTACTTTTGCTCAGTAGTCATAACGGTTTCCTCTCATTGTCATTATATAAGGGTAGTAGAGTGTGGTGTTCTGATCGGCCTGTGCGGGGCAGGCCGATGATGTTCTAGGGTTTAATCCTTTTCTAGGCGTTCGCCGCTTCTTCGCCAGTTTCTTCGCACTGGTTTGGCAGGGTGCAGCGATTGCCCGGCAAGTAGGTGCCGATAGCTTTAGGGTATAGCCAGCCACCGAATGCGGCACCCATGATTGGTGCCAGGATAGGCACAATCATGTATGGGATATCTTTACCACCAGTCAGGGCCATATCGCCCCAGCCAGCCAAGAAGGCGAAGAATTTAGGTCCGAAGTCACGCGCTGGGTTCATGGCAAAGCCAGTCAGTGGACCCAGTGAGCCACCAATAACGGCAATCAAAATACCGATAAGCAGTGGTCCCATTGCACCGCGAGGGGCACCATTCTTCTCATCACCAATGGCTAGGATGGCAAACATCAATACGGCGGTGATCACAAACTCCACCGCAAATGCGCCGACAAATGACAGTGCGGCATGCGGGTAGGTTGAGAAAATACCAGCAGTCGCCAAGCTCGCTTCGCTGCCTCGGACAATACCGTTGGCGGTTTCGAACTCAACAAACAGGTTGCTGTATAAGCCGTAGATCAATGCTGCTGTACAGAAAGCCCCAAGCATCTGTGCGGCGATGTAAGGTAAGACTTTGCGCTTGTCGAAGCCGTGAAAAAGGGCAAGGGCAATGGTTACGGCTGGATTGATATGGGCACCGGATACGCCGGCGGTACAATAGATAGCGATGGCAACGCCAAGGCCCCACATGATACTAATCTCCCACTGGCCAAATTCGGCTCCGGTTAGTACCAGTGCGGCAACACAACCGACGCCAAAGAAGATCAGCAGCCCAGTACCAATGAACTCGGCCAGGCATTCGCCGAGCAGGGTATGTTGTTTTTGGGTAGTCATTGTTCAGTCCTTTTGTCTAATGTCGTAGGGGTATAGCTATTTTTGTATTTATGTGTGGCTAATGTACTCGAATCTACCAAGAATAAAATTGGACCGAACGAAAAGTGTGCGTTCGAGCATAGAATGAATTTGTTTTTTGCGCGTTCGCGCAAACGGTTGCCATTTTGCGGGGAATTTTCCCATTGCTACAAGTTGCTTAATTGTTGGCGAGGTGGAAATAGGAGTTTCGAAGGTATGTGTTTGTTTTTGGTATAAAAAATCCGACCTGAAAAGGTCGGATGTGCCAGAGGGGCAAATTCTTGGATTTTTCCAAGAGAGATACGATCAAGATAAAAATTAGCACGCTGTCGGTGCATTAAAATAGAGTTTGATCGCAATTCTACGCATTTGGCTGCGAAGCCGAATGATTTTTGCACGGCTTGCTCATTTCTTTTGCCAATCTTCTTGGCGTTACATTTGGACGGTGTAGCAAGCGCATGGAAAGCAAGGATTTGATGAAATTCGTGCAAAATTTCCCCATTTGCTAAAAAGCATGGTATTTGTAGATGTCAGAAGGCGGTAGCCTCGTTAGAATAGGTGATAATCAATCGTAAACGTGCCTGTGGAACGTTGCCTTAACGGTTAGGGCAAATAGATAGGCTGAATACAGGTGGACAATATGTCATTAGAAATGTTCGAAAAGCTGGAAGC
The DNA here is from genome assembly GCF_052873915.1 of Photobacterium sp. DNB22_13_2. NCBI lineage: Bacteria > Pseudomonadati > Pseudomonadota > Gammaproteobacteria > Vibrionales > Vibrionaceae > Photobacterium > Photobacterium sp. DNB22_13_2. The sequence goes on along the minus strand of NZ_JBNNXU010000011.1, from coordinate 102,129 downwards.
CAAAGTACAAATGGCTGTTGATACAATTTCCCTACTACAGATGGAAATTGAAGAACTAAAAGAAACAAATAATGGCCTGGCGGGCGAAGCGCAAGCATTGCGTTCTAACCGCGAAGAGCTTGAGCAAGAGAACAGCAAACTGCGTCATGACCACGAGGCATGGCAAGAGCGCGTACGTGCGCTATTGGGTAAGATGGAACACGTTGAATAAACGTATTGTTGCCAGGCAGTCAATGAGCCTGCCGTGCAAGAAAAAACAGAGCCGATTGGCTCTGTTTTTTTATGGGAGTAACTAGTTGCTGTTGGCTAGTCGATATCGAGCGGTTCGGGGGAGAGGATCACCCCGGTATTATCGGCATAGATATGATCTTCTGGCAGGAAGGTGACCCCACCAAAATTGACCGCAACATCCATCTCGCCGATACCGTTTTCATCGGCCCCTACGGGAATCGAGGCCATGGCCTGAATACCGATATCCAGTTCGTCGAGATCATCAACGTGGCGGACACAGCCATAAATGATCAACCCTTCCCACTCGTTCTCGACGGCTAACTGGGCAAGTTCGGCATCGATCAACGCCCGGCGCAGAGAGCCGCCGCCATCAACCAGCAATACCCGGCCAGCCCCTGTTTCTTGCAGGGCGGAGCGGATCAGCCCGCAATCTTCGAAGCATTTAACCGTGGTAACCTGGCCGCCGAAGGAGCTACGACCGCCATAGGAGCTGAACATGGGTTCGACGACGTCAACTTTGTCGAGATAGATATCGCATAACTCGGACGTATTGTATTCCATAAGCGTGCTTCTTCTGTGGCAATTGAAAAGGGTTGGTTGGCCACTGGTAGCAGCGGCCAATCTTAACTTGTTGAAAGTATAACCAGTTGTTTAGCCTTCGTACAAGGATATATCCCTGCTCAACTTAAGGTTAATTAGGCAGCAGCCAGCACTACGCCAGCGGCGAACAACAAGTTGGTGAGCAATGCACATTTGACCATAGTGGCCATCATTGGGCGTAGCGCGGCACCGTCAGCTGATTGCAGCACCTGCTTACCGTGCTTAAACAGTAGCGGGGCGCTGAGGATAAATAACCAACCAAACGGAGAGTGCAGCTCTAGCAAGGCAAACAAGGCGAGGCAGAGTACGCTGCCAAAAAGTAGGAACAAGTGGTATTTACGGCCCCATTCTGGTCCCATGCGTACTGCCAGTGTCAGCTTTCCACATTCGCGATCGTTGTCGATATCACGCAGATTGTTGATATTGAGTACACCTACCGCCAGCAGGCCACAAGCGGTTGCCGGTAGCATGATGATTGAATCAATTTGTCCTGCTTGCAGGTAATAGGTGCCAGCCACGCCCAGCCAGCCGAAGAACATCAATACCGACAGATCGCCTAAACCCCGGTAGCCATAGGGTTTGTTGCCGACGGTGTAGGCAATCGAGGCGGCAATGGCCATCAGGCCGAGCAGCATGAAACCGACCATATCCTGCAGGTTATTGGTGGCGATAAAGATCAGGCTCAGGCCGCTGACTGCGGTCAGGATGATGTTGAGGACCATCGCCTTGCGCATCGCTGACTGAGTGACCATGCCGGATTGGATAGCACGCTGGGGGCCCAGTCGCTGGTCGTTATCTGTGCCTTTAACGGCATCACCGTAGTCATTGGCGAGGTTGGAGAGTATTTGCAATAACAGTGCGGTCAGCAGGGCGAGGCCTGCAATGACTGCGGAGAAACTTCCTTGCCATCCTGCTACTGCACTGCCACAAATAATTGAGGCGATGGCTAAGGGCAGGGTCTTCGGCCTTGCCGCATCGAGCCAAATTGCGAGAGAAGATGATTTCATAATGTGATCTTAAACCGGTAAACAAGTAGGTGCTTATTATGGCGTAACTGTAGCAGGGGGCAACTTTATCGCCACTTTGTTTGTTTGAGAACAAAAAAACGGCACCCTGTAGAGTACCGTTTGATAGGATAAGTGAATGCCGAATTACAGGATAAAGCGGCTCAGATCTTCGTCTTCAACCAGCTCGCCAAGACGTGAAGTGACATAGGTATCGTCGATCACGATCTGGTCGCCGGATTTTTCCGAGGCATCGTAAGACAATTCTTCCATCAGGCGCTCCATGACGGTGTGCAGACGTCGTGCTCCGATGTTTTCGGTACGTTCGTTCACCTGCCATGCGGCTTCTGCCAGCTTGTCGATACCGCTCTCGTCAAAATCAATGTTAACCGATTCGGTCGCCATCAAGGCTTTGTACTGCTCGGTCAACGAGGCATTAGGCTCGGTCAGGATACGTTTGAAATCGTTGCTGGTCAGTGCTTCAAGCTCAACACGGATCGGCAGGCGGCCTTGCAGCTCAGGGATAAGATCTGAAGGCTTGGCGACTTGGAATGCGCCAGAGGCAACAAACAGGATGTGGTCGGTACGGACCATACCGTGCTTTGTTGATACTGTGCTGCCTTCTACCAGCGGAAGCAGGTCACGCTGAACCCCTTCGCGAGACACATCAGGGCCAGAGGTGTCGCCACGCTTACAGATCTTGTCGATTTCATCGAGGAATACGATACCGTTATTCTCGACAGCAAAAATCGCCTGCTCTTTGAGCTCTTCCTGGTTGACCAGTTTTGCGGCTTCTTCCTCGGTCGCGGCTTTCATCGCGTCCTTGATTTTCATCTTGCGCTTATTGGTAGTGTTACCCGCCAGATTCTGGAACATGCCCTGAAGCTGGTTGGTCATCTCTTCCATGCCAGGAGGTGCCATGATCTCGACACCCATCTGCGAGGCGGCGACATCAATTTCGATTTCTTTGTCGTCCAGTTTGCCTTCACGCAGTTTTTTGCGGAATGACTGACGCGCCGATGAACTGTTGTCGGCTTCTTCGTTCTGTCCCCAGGCGTCGCGTGCCGGTGGCAGCAGGATGTCGAGGATACGGTCTTCGGCCAGCTCTTCAGCTCGGAAGCGGACTTTTTCGGTTGCCTGCTGGTGGGTCATTTTTATCGCCACATCCGTCAGGTCGCGGATAATGGTTTCGACTTCTTTACCCACGTAGCCGACTTCGGTGAACTTAGTCGCTTCGACCTTGATGAACGGTGCATTGGCCAGTTTTGCCAGGCGACGGGCGATTTCTGTTTTACCCACACCGGTCGGGCCGATCATCAGGATATTTTTCGGGGTTACTTCAACGCGCAGCTCTTCAGGTAGCTGCATGCGGCGCCAGCGGTTACGCAGGGCAATAGCCACTGCACGCTTGGCTTTGTCCTGACCGATGATATGGCGGTCAAGCTCATGGACGATTTCGCGAGGAGTCATATCAGACATAGCCCTTCCTTATTATTCTTCAAGCTCTTCAATAGTGTGGAACTGGTTGGTGAAGACGCAAATATCACCGGCAATGGCCAGCGATTTCTCGGCGATTTCACGGGCGCTGAGGTCGGTGTTCTCCAGCAGTGCGGTTGCAGCCGCCTGGGCGAAGTTGCCGCCTGAGCCAATCGCAATCAGGTCGTTTTCTGGTTGAACCACATCACCGTTACCGGTGATGATCAACGAGCCGGTTTCATCCGCGACAGCCAATAGGGCTTCCAGTTTGCGTAGCATACGGTCGGTACGCCAGTCTTTTGCCAGTTCCACCGCTGCTTTTAGCAAGTGGCCTTGGTGCATTTCCAGCTTGCGCTCGAAACGTTCGAATAGGGTGAAGGCGTCCGCTGTGCCGCCGGCAAAGCCAGCCAGAACTTTGTTGTTGTATAAACGGCGCACTTTGCGGGCGTTACCTTTCATGACGGTGTTGCCTAGGGACACCTGGCCATCACCTGCGATAACGACTTTACCGTTTCGACGAACAGATACGATAGTTGTCACGGTCTTACCTCTTTTGGTCTGCTCCGGCCATTATGCCGGTCTCGATATAGTGCAGATCTGGGGTCGGCTGGGAAAAGTTTCAAGGGGGAAAAAAAAAGGATGCCATTGGCATCCTCTTTTAATATGTCTCTGGGCTATTCCCAGAACCAGATGGCACAAGGCTCAATACCGGCTCGGCGCAGCTGGTTGCGATCGCTCTCGGCCTTGCGTTTTTGTGGGTAAGGACCGAGTACTACCCGATACCAGTTGCCTTTTTCACCTTGGCTGACCTTGATTTGGCTGGTCAATCCCTGGAAAGCAATCATGGCCTTACGTTGCTCGGCCTGACTCTGGCTGCGGTAGGCGCCGCACTGCATTAAGTATGGCTTGGTAGGGGCTTGCTCTTTCTTGGCATCGACCTGTACTTCTTTGTTTTCCAGCTCTTCAATATAGCGCCACTTCTCTTCCGGCTTCGGTGGCAGAGGCTTGGTAGCTTTTGGCGGCGTCACGACTTCCGTTTTCGGTCTTACCGGCTTGACCGGCTCGGGCTTGGTTGCTGGCGGGCTGGTGGGTTGCTGGGGTTGTGGTGCCGGGTTGGCAGACAGGTAATACAGCCCATAGCCTAAGGTCCCAACCAAGCATAGGGCGATAGCTGCCCATTTGAACGGGAAGCCATTACTTGGGGCTTGATTGCGGTTGCCTCGGGGTTTCTTGGCGGCGGCTCTGCCGCGTTTGACGTAATCTTTGGTAGCCACAGTGTCAATCAGTATAAGGTGAGTTGAATAAACCTATGGTACAAATTTGCGCCAGCTCTGACCAGACCTTACGATACATCCTGGCATTTAGGTTGCACCGTAAGGCATAGGTTTTGTGAGGTTGAGTCAAAAAAATGCTGTCAGCCGATTTAGTTGGCAGGTGGCGCGGCACTTTCGCGGATCACCAGCTTGGCGTCAAGCAGACGTGAGCCAGAGGCAATGTCCTTACCCTTGAGGATATCGAGCAGCATCATCATCGATTGACGTCCGATCTCGTAGCGTGGCTGGGATACTGTGGTTAGCGGTGGATCGCAGTATTCAGCAAACTGGATATCATCGAAACCGACAATAGACAGATCTTGTGGCACTCGGAAGCCAAGACGCTTGGCTTGCTGCATGGCTCCGATCGCCATCACATCGTTGTGACATAGCAATGCTGTTGGAGGCTCGGGTAGCGACAATAGGGAGGTGACCGCACGGGCACCGCCGGCAAAGCTGAAATCGCTCTTGACTGTATACGCGGGGTTGAGCTCAACCCCAGCTCGACGCAGTGCCTGCTGGTAACCCTGAGATCGGAACTGGCATAAGGCTGCATTGTCGGGCCCGGTGACTTGGGCTATGCGTTTATGTCCCATTTGAGTCAGGTAGTTGACGGCCTCGAAGGCTGCGGTAAGGTTGTCGATATGGACGGTTGGCAGCTCGAGCTCCGGGGCAAATTCACACGCCATAACCATAGGCGGCAGGTTCTTTTGCTCAGGTTTGCTGACATCAAAGGGTAGGTCGGTGCCGAGTAGCAACATACCGTCGGCTTGTTTGGTGAATACTAGGTTAACAAACGAGTTTTCACGGGTTTTCTGCTGCCCGCTGTCGCCAAGCAGGACCAAGTAGCCATGCTCCATCGCCGCTTCTTCGATTCCTCGGATGATCTCGGTGAAATAGGGATCACAGATGTCGGGTACGATAGTGACGATAGTTTTTGATTCGTTGCGACGTAAATTCCTAGCCAGTGAATTGGGTGAATAGCCAGCATCCATGACAGCCTGTTCGACCTTTTTTCGGGTCGAGGCTGACACTTTTTCCGGGTTCATCAGGGCACGGGAGACCGTGGCCGTCGAGACGCCGGCGAGCTGGGCAACATCCTTCATTGTCGCCATAGTTAAGATTCCTCTCTATTATTTTTCTCTCTCTTGCCGCTGGAGGATCATGGCCAAAACGGCCGATACCTGAGCCAGCGAGCTTGTTATTGTAGGCTGTCTTCCGGGGATTAAACATGCTTTAAACAGCATAAATTACATCCAATATGTGACATATGTCGCATTGTTCATTTTAAGTTAAATCCTGCGGTTCGACATCAATCGACCAGCGGATTTTCTTGGCCAGAGGAAGCAAAGCGATAGCTGGCTTAGCGACAGACAGCCACTGCTGTAAAGCCCTGCGGCTCGGTGCTTGTAGCAGCAATTGCCAGCGATATCGACCCGCCCGGCGGGACAGCGGAGCTGGGTTGGGCCCCATCACCATGGTCTCTTGGCTAGCAACGGGGCTGGTTTCGAAAATCCCTCTCACTTGCTGCAGAAACTGCTCGACCAGTTCACTTTGGTTGGCCTCGGCCCGGAGTAGGGCCAAATAGGTGAATGGCGGCAGCCATGACTGCTTTCTCTCGCTCAGGGCCCCCGAGGCGAAATGATCGTAGCCCTTGTAGAGCAGGGCCTGGAGCAGGCCATGCTCGGGGTGATGGGTTTGGAGCACTACTTCTCCGGGCTTACTGGCCCGTCCCGCACGGCCGGCGACTTGGATAAACAGTTGGGCCAAGCGCTCGCTGGCCCGGAAATCGTTACTGAATAATGCACTGTCGACGTCAAGCAGGGCGACGAGGGTGACATCGGGGAAATGGTGTCCCTTGGCCAGCATCTGGGTGCCAATCAATATCTGGTATTCGTTATTGCGAATGGCCTCGAGGTAATTCTCAAGACTACCCTTCCGGCGGGTACTGTCACGGTCGATACGCACGGTCCTGTAACTCGGAAATAGCATCTCGAGTTGTTGTTCGAGCTGTTCGGTACCAACACCCACCGCATTGAGCTGGGTCGAACCACACTGGCCGCACTGGTGCATCATCGGACGCTGGGTGGCACAGTGGTGGCAGCGTAGCTCACCGCTTTGCTGATGGAAGGTGTAATAGGCGTCACAGCGCTTGCACTCGGCCAGCCAGCCACAGTCGTGGCAGATCACCGCCGGGGCGAACCCACGGCGGTTGAGAAACAGCATGACCTGGTTTCCGGCCTCGAGGTGCTGGCGCATCCTGGCGATCAATGGGGCAGATAACCCCGCCTCCAGATACTGCCCTTTGACGTCCAGCACACCATGGCGGGCTGCTTGGGCGGTGCCAGCTCGGCGTGACAAAATAAGGTGGTGGTACTTGCCACTCTTGGCGTTGTGCAGCGTTTCCAGTGCCGGGGTCGCGGAGCCGAGCACGATCGGGATATTGGCTTGGCTGGCACGCATCACGGCCAGATCCCGGGCATGGTAACGCAGGCTGTCCTGCTGCTTGTAGGAGGCGTCATGCTCCTCGTCGACAATGATAATGCCGAGGTTGGCAAACGGGGTGAACAGGGCCGATCGAGTGCCGATGATGATCCCTGCTTGGTTGTCCCGTCCGGCAAGCCAGGCTGACAGCCGCTCGGTGTCGTTGAGTCCGGAGTGGATTGTTTCCAAAGGCACATTGAAGCGGCGGCGGAAGCGGTTGATGGTTTGTGGGGTCAGGCCGATTTCCGGTACTAGGATCAACGCCTGCTTGCCGGCTGCCAATACGGGTTCAAGCAGGTTGAGGTAGACCTCGGTCTTGCCTGAACCGGTGACACCTTCTAGCAGATAGCAGCCGAAATCCGGGTTGGCGTTGACACTGGCAATCGCCAGGGCTTGTTCCTCGTTGAGGCGGGGCTTCTCCTCTGTGACCGCAAATTGTGACTGCCAGTGTCGCAGTGCCGGTGTTTGCTTGAGCGCTTCAATCCATCCTTTTTCGGCCAAGGCTTTCAATGTGGCACTGCTGACTTCTTCGGCAAGCAGGGCTTCATGGCTCAAGGCTCCCTGACGCAGCATCGTCAAGGCCTGAACTTGGCGCGGTGCACGCTTGAGGGCCGACAATGGCTGGTTTTGCCCCGCGTCGGTCAACTGCCACATCTTCAGCGTTGAGGGAGAAGCCTCACGGCCTTTGCGCAAATAGGTTGGCATCGCATTGGCCAGCGTATCGCCAAGCGGATATTGGTAATATTGGCTGGCCCAGTTCAATAGCTTGAACAGGCTCGGTTCCCACAGTGGCGAGTGGTCAAGTACGCTGTAGATCGGCTTGAGCTGGTTTAGAGGAAAATCAGACGAGTCTGTAAGGGCCATCACGATCCCAACTAACTGCTGGCGCCCGAACGGCACTTTGACCCGCCCACCGATAGCAGGCTGCTGGCCGGGCTTGACCAGATAATCAAATTGCTTGTCCAGGGGAACAGGAAGGGCCACTCGGGCAATGTTGGGCGTCATATATAACCGCTAAATCCGCATGTACTAAGATAGAGAAGTGTACCTTGCCCAGCCTCGGGCAGCAAAGCGGCGAAAAAAGGCGCATATTGGTTGATCTGAACTGCTTGATTGATTACTATACGCCGCCTAATTTGGCGTATTGGCAGTTCAGCCGTTACGTATATTTATTAACGCGTGTGGTGCCCGGCTTTGGATCGGGAGAGCGACACGGCCTTACTTTTGAGGTTATCCCATGAAACAAGGTATTCACCCAGAGTACACTGCAGTAAACGCTCGTTGTTCTTGCGGCAACACTTTCGTATTTAACTCTACTATGGGTAAAGACATCAACCTAGATGTATGCGACAAGTGTCACCCTTTCTACACTGGTAAGCAGCGTCAGGTTAGCTCTGGTGGCCGTATCGACAAATTCAACAAGCGTTTCGGTGCGCTTTCTAGCAAGTAATAATTGCCAGATGAATGTCGAAAAAGGGGATGCGCAAGCATCCCTTTTTTTATGTCCATTTTTTATGCCATAGTTTCGTCCGCTTTAATCCCTATCTGCATCCTGTTGCCAGCAATGTTGGCGATCTATCCTCTAGTCATCGCCTAACACGCTATATTCCCCACCAAACTCGGCTATTCAGTCTGGGAATCATTGGATCGACCAGATGTTCGGTGCTAGGATTTTGTGCTGCCATAGAATATGATCTATGTCCAAATTCTAAAATAAAATTACCCAAGTCAGGATTTCGAACACTATGTCTGAAGATTTTCGCCAACAGGCCCTTCACTACCATGCTTATCCCGTACCAGGCAAAATCGCCGTTGAGCTCACCAAGCCGGCTAATACAGTAGAAGATCTGGCGCTAGCCTACAGCCCTGGTGTGGCTGAGCCCGTGCGCGAAATTGCGCAAAACGCAGAGAATGTCTACAAGTACACCGGTAAAGGCAACATGGTCGCGGTGATCACCAATGGTACCGCTATCCTTGGCTTGGGTAACTTGGGCCCATTGGCGTCAAAACCTGTTATGGAAGGTAAAGCTCTGCTGTTCAAACGCTTTGCTGGCCTGGACTCGATAGATATCGAAGTGAAGCACCGTACTATCGATGAGTTTGTCGACACGGTGGCGAACATTGCTGATACGTTTGGCGGGATCAACCTGGAAGATATCAAGGCACCGGACTGTTTCGAAATCGAAAAACGTCTGATCGAGCGTTGTCATGTACCGGTGTTCCACGATGATCAGCACGGTACGGCGATTGTCACTGCGGCGGGTATGCTTAATGCGCTTGAGTTGCAAGGCAAGAACATCAACGAAGCGGTGATTGTCTGTTTGGGTGCTGGTGCTGCGGCTGTAGCGTGTATGGAACTGCTGATTAAGTGTGGTGCCCAGCGCGAGAAGATCTACATGCTTGACCGCAAGGGCGTGATCCACACCCGCCGTGACGATATCAACGAATACAAGCAGCTGTTTGCCAACAACACTGACAAGCGTACGCTGGAAGATGTGATTGAAGGTGCGGATATTTTTGTCGGCGTATCGGGTCCCGATCTGTTGGCACCGGAAGCGCTGAAACTGATGGCCGATAAGCCAGTGGTCTTTGCGTGTTCTAACCCGGATCCTGAAATCAAGCCTGAGCTGGCTCATGCCGTTCGCGATGATTTGATCATGGGTACTGGCCGCTCGGACTACCCGAACCAGGTAAACAATGTTATCTGCTTCCCGTTTATCTTCCGTGGGGCATTGGATGTTCGCGCGAGCGAAATCAATGACGAGATGAAGCTCGCTGCCGTTGACGCTATTCGCTCACTGGCAAAAGAGCCTGTTCCCGCAGAAGTGGTTGCGGCGGCAGGTGCCGACAAGCTTGAATTTGGTACAGAATACATTATCCCTAAACCGATGGACCCACGTTTGTTGCCACGTGTTGCCAAGGCTGTAGCCCAAGCGGCGGTAGACTCGGGCGTTGCGCGAATCGATATGCCTGTCGGTTATATGGAAGCGAAGTAATTCCTGCAAGTTGTATCGCATACAAAAAAACCAGCCATATGGCTGGTTTTTTTATCGTCATAAACTGCTGGCATTATGCGTAGCAGTCTACTTGGATGCTTATTCGTTGATATCTTCGTATGTGATCCCCATTTCTTCCATCAGGGCCTTGGCTTCGGCAGGAAGATCGTCCGGACGGTCCTTACGGATATCGTCGTCGGTCGGTAGTGGCTGGCCAGTATAGGCATGCAGGAAGGCCTCGCACAGTAATTCACTGTTGGTGGCGTGGCGCAAGTTGTTGACCTGGCGACGAGTACGTTCATCTGTCAGGATTTTCAGAACCTTCAATGGAATCGAAACTGTAATTTTTTTGACTTGCTCGTTTTTCTTACCGTGTTCCGCGTAAGGGCTGATGTATTCGCCATTCCACTCTGCCATTTTTTACCTTCTCAGCGATATAAAAGTGAAGAAATATAGTATGCCTGAATTTTAGCGGGATTTACTGCCATAAGCAAAGACATATAGACGTCCAGAAGTATTGACGTCCTCTTCGTTTGTGGTTATGTTGTTGCGTAAAAGTTATTCAGCAGGGCCGCCCTGACAAGGAAAGTAATTATGAGTGACAAGAAGCTAGCTACCGTCGCTGTTCGCACCGGCATCGAATCCGATACCCAGTACAATGCTGTGGTTCCCCCTCTCTATTTAACCTCAACCTATAGCTTCTCGCAATTAGGTGAGGTGCCACAATATGATTACTCTCGTTCTGGCAACCCAACCCGCAACACGTTGGCTGACGCGTTGGCTGAACTGGAGGGGGGCGCGGGCGCGGTGGTGACCAACTGCGGTACGGCGGCCATCAACTTGCTTGCTTCAGCATTAGTTGGCCCTGAGGATCTGATTATTGCCCCGCACGATTGTTATGGCGGTACTTACCGATTGTTCAACACCCGCGCAGCAAAGGGTGATTTCAAGGTCCGTTTTATTGATCAGACCGATCCGACTGCGGTCGCCGAAGCATTGGCCTTGCAGCCTAAGCTGATTTGGGTTGAAACCCCATCGAACCCCCTATTGCGCATTGTGGATGTGGCAGAAATTTGCGCGGCGGCCAAGCAAGCCGGGGCGCTGGTGGCTGTCGACAATACTTTCCTGTCACCAATCCTCCAGCAGCCTATCGCCCTGGGCGCCGATTTTGTTGTTCATTCAACGACTAAATATATCAACGGCCATTCGGATGTAGTTGGTGGCGTATTGATTTCCAAGACCGAAGAGCACGCGGAAGAGATTGCCTGGTGGGCGAATTGTATCGGTGCAACGGGGGCACCATTTGATGCCTATATGACGTTACGGGGATTGCGGACACTGGCACCAAGAATGCGGATGCATGAGGAAAACAGCCGCCAGATATTGGCTTACTTGCAGCAACAGCCATTGGTTGACGTTATCTATCACCCAAGCCAGCCGGCGCATCCGGGCCATGCCATTGCACTGAAGCAACAAAAGGGGTTCGGCGCGATGCTGAGTTTTGAGATTGCCGGTAGCATGGCGCAGTTGGAAGAGTTTGTCCGTGAGCTAAAATGTTTCTCATTGGCGGAATCTTTAGGCGGAACCGAGAGCTTAATTTGTCACCCTGTCAGTATGACGCACCGTGCGATGTCGGATGAAGCCCAGGCTGACGCAGGTTTGAAGGCATCCCTATTGAGGCTCTCGGTTGGCCTTGAGGATCCTAATGATTTGATTACTGATCTTGAGCAGGCTTTCAGCAAAGCTGCGGAGGTGGCTTAAATGAGCGTTTCTTTTACACGCCAACTGCATAAGTTTGGCGGCAGTAGCTTGGCTGATCCCGAGTGCTACCTGCGGGTGGCAGATATTTTGCGGGAGTATTCGAACAACAACGATTTGGTGGTCGTGTCGGCGGCAGGCAAGACCACGAACAGGTTGATTGAATGGCTTGAACTATTGGATAAAGACGGTCGCCAGGCCCATGAAGCTTTGCAGTCCTTACGTAGTTTTCAGCAAGCATTGATTGAGTCGTTGTTGGACGGCGAGGCAGCTGATGAGCTGCTGACTCAACTGCATCTGGAATTGGGCGAGTTATCTAGCCTGGCGGAGAAACCGCTGGATGAAGCCGAGCAAGCCAAGGTCTTGGGTCATGGTGAGCTGTGGTCAGCCCGCTTGCTGGCCGCCTTGTTGAGCAAGCTGCAATTGCCCGCAGCAAGCTTGGATTCACGTTGCTTCCTGCGTACAGAACGTTCGGCACAGCCGGAAGTGGACCGAGCCCTGTCCCGACCTTTGCTCAAGGAGCAACTGGCCCAATATAGCCAGCAGCGGGTGGTGATCACTGGCTTCATGGCCCAGAACGGTGTTGGCGAAACCGTATTGCTTGGGCGAAATGGCTCTGATTATTCGGCAACGGTGATTGGCGCGCTGGCCGATGTTGAGCGGGTAACGATTTGGAGTGATGTTGCGGGGGTCTACAGTGCCGATCCGCGTAAGGTTGCCGATGCCTGCCTGTTGCCATTGCTACGCCTTGATGAAGCCAGTGAATTGGCTCGCTTGGCTGCGCCGGTATTGCATAGCCGTACTTTACAGCCCGTCGCCCAAAGTGCGATTGATTTGACCCTTCGCTGCAGTCATCAGCCGGAGCAAGGCTCGACCCGGGTCGAGAGGGTACTGGCCTCCGGACGTGGTGCCAAGATCATTACCTCACTTGATGAGGTGTGCCTGATTGAGCTGTCTGTGACCCGCGCTCATGACTTTGCACCGATTGCCAGTGACGTAGAACGATTCTTGCAGCGTACCCAGCTGCAGCCGCTAGCAAGCTGTTTTGAGCCAGATAAAGGGCGCGTTCAGCTGGCTTATACGGCCGAGGTCGTGAACAGTGTATTGGCCCAGCTGCAGGACAGCGGTATTGCTGCCGAGCTGCGTTTGCGCGAAGGCTTCTCGCTGGTTGCAGCAGTAGGAGCCGGGGTGGTGAACAACGCTGTCCATTGCTACGGTTTTTATCAACAGCTCAAAGGCCATGCACTGGAGTTTATTGCCGAGTCTGAATCGGGCTTGAGTCTGGTTGCTGTGCTGCGTAAGGCTGATACCGATAGCTTGATCCAGGGGATCCACCAGAGCTTGTTCCAGGCTCAGAAACGCATTGGCCTCGTCCTCTGCGGCAAGGGTAATATCGGGAGTCGCTGGCTGGAGTTGTTTGAGAGTGAGAAGGCGACGCTGGAGAAGCGGCACGGTATGAGCTTTACCTTGATCGGCATTGTTGATAGCCGTCGCCATTGGATTGACTTTGACGGTATTGATGCCGGCCGAGCTCATAATGCGTTTGATGATGAGTCGGTTGAATATAACCAAACCGATGGTGATTGGCTGTCGGTACTGGCCCACAATACCTATGATGATGTGATGGTGCTGGATGTGACGGCCAGCAGCGAACTGGCTGCGCGCTATCCACAGGTGGCAGAGTCAGGGCTGCACTTGATTTCCGCCAATAAAGTAGCAGGTTCTGCCTCTGGTGAGGATTACCACCAAGTGATTGATGCCTTTGCCAAGAGCAGCCGCTTCTGGCTATACAACGCCACGGTTGGAGCTGGGCTGCCAGTCAATCACACGGTACGTGATTTACGTGAGAGCGGCGATGAGATCATCGCCTTGTCGGGGATTTTCTCTGGTACCCTGTCTTGGTTGTTCCAGCAATATGATGGTTCGGTGCCATTCTCACAACTGGTCGAGTTGGCTTGGCAGCAAGGCCTGACCGAGCCGGATCCTCGCCATGATTTGGATGGCAGTGATGTGATGCGCAAGCTGGTGATTTTGGCTCGTGAATCTGGTTTATCGCTTGAGCCCGAGCAGGTCAAGGTCGAAACCTTGGTACCGGATTCGCTGGCAGCGCTTGGTGTGGATGACTTCTTCGAGCAGGCAGCAGAGCTGGATGAGCTGTTGCACGAGCGGCTGCGCAAGGCCCAGAAAGAAGAGAAAGTACTTCGCTACATCGCCCGTTTGGATCGCCATGGTAAGGCGGCTGTAGGGATAGAGGCATTGTCTCGCGAGCATGCCCTGGCCAACTTGTTACCGTGTGATAATATTTTTGCCATCGAAAGCCACTGGTATCGTGATAACCCATTGGTGATCCGTGGACCGGGGGCTGGCCGGGATGTGACGGCAGGTGCCTTGTTATCAGATATCAACCGTTTGGCTTCGATGCTGTAATGCCTCCAATGTGGGGGCAAATCACTGGTTGTTTGGTGAGTGCTATATGCTGGTCTATTGATGATTGTTTGGTGGATTAATCCAGTGATAACTATCCAGCCAGCTCAAATCTCTGCAGGAATGTTCTATAGCCTTAAAGCCCGCTAATTGCGGGCTTTGTGCTATCTGGGAATGTTGAAGTTATTGCAATTTGAAGTTGAAAATTATTCATGATCATCATGTTGACAATAAATTGGTTACAAGACATTCTGTAGACATATAGACGTCTAAACGGTTATTTTGATGTCTCAGTTTAGGGAGTGGCCGCGAGCCAACAAGAGTAAGGAAAGGATTATGGGGTATTCACACGCAAGCAACCTGGATTCACTGAACCAGAATATTGCTGACATTGACGGCAACATCAATGTTTCATTCGAGTTCTTTCCGCCAAGCAGTGAGCAGATGGAGCAGACGCTGTGGAATTCCATTCACCGCCTGAAGAAGCTGCAACCTAAATTTGTTTCGGTAACCTATGGTGCTAACTCGGGTGAGCGTGATCGTACTCACTCAATTATCAAGGACATCAAAGATCAGACCGGCTTGATCGCTGCCCCACACCTGACTTGTATCGATGCAACCCGTGATGAGCTTCGCACCATTGCCCGTGACTATTGGAATAATGGTATCCGTGACATTGTTGCCCTTCGCGGTGATCTACCTGAACAGGGCACCAAGCCCGATATGTATGCGGCAGACTTGGTTGAATTACTGCGTAAGGAGGCCGACTTTGATATATCGGTTGCAGCCTATCCGGAAGTCCATCCTGAAGCCAAAAGCGCCCAGGCGGATCTTATTAACCTTAAGCGCAAGGTTGATGCCGGTGCCAGCCGTGCGATTACCCAGTTTTTCTTTGATGTCGAAAGCTACCTGCGTTTCCGCGACCGTTGTGTTGCGGCGGGTATCGATGTCGAAATCGTACCGGGCATCCTACCTGTATCCAATATGAAGCAAGCCAAGCGCTTTGCCGATGCCAACAATGTAAAGATCCCTGGCTGGCTTGAGAAGCAGTATGAAGGGCTAGATGATGATTTGCTGAGCCGCCAGATGCTGGGTGCTAGCAACGCGATTGATATGGTACGGGTACTCAGCCGTGAAGGTGTGAAAGATTTCCACTTTTATACCCTAAACCGTGCTGAGCTGACCTACGCAATTTGCCATACGCTAGGAGTGCGTGCCCAAGCTTGATGTAGGACGGGTCATAGAGAAAAGAAAAGCCGCATAAAGCGGCTTTTTTATGTTTGGTAGTTAGTGCTTAAAGTGCAACCGGGCTACCCGCTGAGTCCATGTCTTTCAGTTCGATCAGCACTTCCTCGGCCCAGTCAATCCAAGCCTGGCGATTGTGGATCGCACGGCGAAGGGTTAGACGGTCAAGACGGGATTGGCGATCGAGGTTTTTGTGATCAGCAAAATGGATTTTTTCCATTTCGTTGTAGTGGTTGATAAGGGTATGCGACTCTTCAATTAGCACTTCGAGCTGCTGCTGCATAGGCTCTGAATTGTACACACCGCAAACGACCAGCTTGGCTGAAAACTCATCGCGGATGGTTGGGTTGCGGGCAGGCTCTTGGAACCATTCAAACAGTGCTTGACGGCCCAGATCAGTAATGGAATATACCTTACGATCAGGTTTGCCTTCTTGTGGCTCAAGTTGACAGGTTACTTGGTCGTTGCCGGCCATTTTGTTCAGCTCGCGGTACACTTGCTGGTGGCTGGCTTTCCAGAAATAACCAATACTATGGGAAAACTCTTTGGTGATATCGTAACCAGTGGCATCGCGGTTACTCAACACAGTTAAAATAACGTGTGGTAGTGACATCTCTTCTATCCGTTAAAATACTACATAAAAAAATAACTCGACTGGCATGGCCGAAAATGGCCGCAACGTACCCATCGCTCATTGGCGTTTTTATAATCGTATTGTTGCAGTGCCTGATCGAGATCACGTAGCATACACATCAATGGGCTATTTTTCGACATCAGAGCGAGATATCGACGAAAACTGGTGCAACCAATTGCCCGTCTTGTGATGCTGGTCTATATATTGCGAGATAAATTGTATTTGTTCTTTGATGCAAATTGTTTTCTATCAAATGGTTTCACTGCGTGCAGTTTTATTTTAGTTAACGTCATATCTGTGGGGTTGTCTCAATAATGAGGCAAACTAAAAATAGCGAAAAAAAAAGCTACCGGTAAACGGTAGCTTTTTGTGGTTGTTGTTTTTGCTGCTTAACCGGTGTTACGCATACCCGTTGCGATACCGGCAATCGTTACCATCAATGCCTCTTCCAGCATTGGTGATGGTGTTTCCTGTCGACGGGTACGGTATAGCAATTCGGCCTGAAGCATATTCAACGGCTCGACATAGATATTACGCAGGCGGATAGACTCGGCACCCCATGGGTTTTGCTCCATTAAGTGGGCGCTGTTTTCTACGGTCAGTACAGCCTTGATATCTTGCTGCAGCTGATCGCGAAGTTTCTGGCCAGTCGGCCACAGTGACTTTTCAGTCAGGCGCTGGTCATAGTATTCAGCAATGCCGATATTGGTCTTGGTGAAGACCATTTCCAACATCCCTAGGCGGGTTGAGAAGAATGGCCACTCACGGCACATCTCTTCCAGCTGTGGGGCATGGCCTTTATCAATCGAGAACTGGATCGCTTCACCGGCACCCAACCAAGCTGGCAGGATCAAGCGGTTCTGGCTCCAGGCGAAAATCCACGGGATAGCACGCAGGCTTTCCACGCCACCCTTCGGGTTACGCTTGGCAGGACGTGAGCCCAGAGGCAGTTTGCCCAGCTCCAGCTCAGGGGTTGCAGCGCGGAAGTACGGGACAAACTTCTCGTTACCACGTACCACATCGCGGTAGGCGTCACAGGATACTTCAGATAAGACATCCATCAGCTCGCGCCATTCTTGCTTCGGCTGTGGTGGCGGCATCAGGTTCGCTTCGAGGATCGCGCTGGCATACAGGCTCAGGCTGTTGACCGCCACTTCAGGCAGACCCAGTTTGAAGCGGATCATCTCGCCTTGTTCGGTAACGCGCAAACCGCCTTTCAGGCTGCGTGGTGGTTGTGACAAAAGTGCTGCGTGGGCAGGTGCGCCGCCACGACCGATAGAGCCGCCACGGCCGTGGAATAGAGTCAGCTCAACAGCAGCCTCTTCACATACGTTAACCAGAGACTCCATTGCATGGTACTGAGCCCAGCCCGCCGCCATGACGCCAGCATCTTTTGCTGAGTCGGAATAGCCAATCATTACCATCTGGTGGTTCTGAATGTAGCCACGGTACCAGTCGATGCTCATCAACTGTTTGATCACGCTCTCGGCATTGTTGAGATCTTCTAGGGTCTCGAACAATGGGCAGACATCCATCCGGAATGGGCAACCGGCTTCTTGCAGTAACAGGTGAACAGCCAGTACATCGGATGCGGTACGGGCCATGGAAATCACGTAGGCGCCCAACGCTTCACGCGGTTGGTCGGCTATAGCCTTACAGGTCTCGATGACTTCTTTGACTTCGGCTGAAGGTTCCCAGTCGCGCGGTAGCAGCGGACGCTTGGACGACAGCTCACGGACAAGGAAAGCGACTTTATCCTGCTCGCTCCACTGATCGTAGTCACCCAGGCCTAGGTAGCGGGTCAGCTCTGAAATGACGTTGGAGTGGCGAGTGCTTTCCTGACGGATATCAAGGCGAACCAGGTGTACACCGAAACACTTGATCCGGCGCAGAACATCAAGCAGCAGGCCATCGGCAATGATCCCCATGTCGCAATCATGGAGTGATTGGTAACAGGCGTACAGCGGGTCCCACAGTTGCTCGATATCATCAATGATCCCGAAGCTTGGAGCGTCAAGCCCTTTAATTTTGGCATCAAGCACATCACGAGTATTGGTTAGCTTGGCGCGAAGATCCTTGAGGATGGCGCGGTACGGTTCATGTTCGTCACCAGCCAGCTCACGTACCTCGTCGTTGCATTTGACCATCGACAGCTCGCTGACCAGCTCCTTGACATCCTGGAGGTAGAGATCGGCCGCTTTCCAGCGTGACAGTAACAATACTTCGCGGGTTACCTCAGAGGTCACGAACGGGTTACCGTCGCGGTCACCGCCCATCCATGACGAGAAGGTTACAGGTGCGGCATCAATTGGCAGCCTTTCACCCAGATGGGCTGTTAGTTTCTCATCAAACTGGCGCAGGAATTCTGGTACGGCGTGCCACAGCGAGTTTTCAACCACTGCAAAGCCCCATTTGGCTTCATCGAGCGGGGTCGGGCGCTGTTTGCGGATCACGTCGGAGTGCCATGCCTGGGCGATAAGCTGCTCTAGACGGCGTTCGACACGCTGGCGCTCGCTGGCTGACAGTTCGCTCAGCTCAAGCTTGGAGAGACATTTGTTGATCTGCACCAGCTTGTGGATCATGGTGCGGCGGGCAATTTCCGTCGGGTGGGCTGTCAGTACCAGATCAATATTAAGGTCGCGAACTGCCTGAATAGAATCGAATTGGCTGATGTCTTGTTCATCCAGTTTGGCGAACAGGGCATCGATAGAGTCTGGGCTGCAGATATGTTCTTCGCTATGGCGAGACACCGTATGGTACTGCTCGGCAATATTGGTCAGGTTCAGGAACTGGCTGAAGGCCCGGGCAACAGGCAGTAACTGGTCGTCTGGCAGGTTCTGTAGCTCGTCGATCAGCTTGGCTCGATCGTCTTGGTTACCTGAGCGGGCAGATTTGGACAGTTTGCGGATGGCTTCTACTTTACCCAGTAGCGCTTCACCATGCGCATCCTTGATTGTCGTGCCCAGCATGTGGCCGAGCATACTGACGTTGCTTCTAAGCGCGCTGTACTTTTCGTTCATATCGCATCCATCTCGTAAATTTATTACATCCAATTAACTCAATAGACAACAATCTAGCCGTGTTCAGGCTTTGAGGTCAACATTGATCGTCATAACTAGTAAGAAAACGACAGTGCATTGATTCTTATCATGTTATGAAACTGGGGTTGTAACAAAGTGTCACTAAAATGGTGCGATAAAGCACAAAACTTGCGTGCTTGTTGCGCAATATGTCGTGAAAGGAGGCGCTTTATGGTCAGTTTAGTGCTTTGTGCTGCAGTATATAGAGGGCACTAGGGTGACGAGGTGAGGAAGCTGACGAAAATATTATTTTTTCTCTACCAAGAGTTGACACCGGTAACAAATATCGGTAAAAACATATTAATTCAATAGATGTGAATAAAAATATTCATGTTGAGTGATGGTTAACAAGCAAGAGCGGTTAACCGAACGGTAGCGAAAATTGTAACGAAACTGAAGTAACGTAACTGAAAAAGGTACGAAGCCCCATGAACCAAGCGACTAGCCAATCACAACACACCCTCCGACGACGCTGAGTTTCGCTTGGTGCCTCTGCGCACCCCATCCCGAGACAGCCCTGCTGTCAGCAATACCCCAAATACCCATAAATCAAACAAACGGACTTATTATGTTGAACACCCATATTATTGGTGCCAGCGGCTACACCGGCGCAGAGCTGGCCAAAATGGTACACCTGCACCCGCATCTCAATTTGGCAAGCTTGTATGTTTCAGCCAACAGTCTGGATGCCAACAAGCCTATTAGTGATCTGCATGGTCAACTCAAGGGCATTGTTGATATGCCCTTGCAGCCATTGGTGGCACCTGCTGAAGTCGCGAAAGCAGGGGATATTGTGCTATTAGCAACAGCCCATGAAGTAAGCCATGACTTGGCCCCGACATTTTTGGAGTCCGGCTGCCAGGTGTTTGATTTGTCGGGAGCGTTTCGGGTTCAGGCTGATACCTTCTATACCCAGTATTATGGCTTCGAGCATCAGTTCCCGGCTTGGCTAGAGCAAGCGGTTTATGGCCTTGCTGAGTGGAATCATGATGCTATCGCTACCGCCCAGCTTATTGCTGTACCGGGCTGTTATCCGACGGCTTCACAGCTGGCGTTGAAACCGTTGCTTGAAAGTCAGCTATTGGATACGCAGCAATGGCCAGTCATTAATGCAGTAAGTGGTGTGTCAGGTGCAGGTCGTAAGGCATCAATGACCAACAGTTATTGTGAAGTCAGCCTGCAGGCTTACGGCATCTTCACCCATCGTCACCAGCCTGAGATCGCCGCTCACCTCGGTCAAGAGGTGATTTTTACCCCGCACCTTGGCAACTTTAAACGCGGTATCTTGGCCACCATTACGGCCAAACTGGCCGATGGCGTAACGGTTGAGCAGGTCGAGGCAGCAATGGTTATGGCCTATAGCGAGAAAGATGATAAGCATGCCGTGCGTTTACTGGGCCAGCAAGCGGCTAAATTACAGAGTGTCGTTAACACTTGCTTCTGTGATATCGGTTGGCAGATACAGGGTGGACACATTATTTTAACGTCTGCGATTGATAACCTGCTCAAAGGGGCATCATCGCAAGCGATGCAGTGCATAAATATTCGAAATGGTTTCCCTCAGCTTACAGCGTTGGTATAAAGGTTAGGAGAGTCGCGATGAATCAGGTTCCTTTGGTGATAAAGCTAGGCGGTGCAGTACTGTCTTGCGGTGAAACCCTAGAAAAATTGTTTGGTGCTATCAATGCTTACCAGCAGCAGGCGCAGCGCCCTTTGGTTCTGGTCCATGGTGGTGGTTATCTGGTCGATGACTTGATGGCCAAGCTCCAACTGGAAACGGTGAAGAAAGAAGGGTTGCGGGTGACTCCTACTGAACAAATTCCCTATATCGCCGGTGCGCTGGCGGGGACGGCCAATAAGCTGCTGCAGGGACAGGCACAAAAAGCGGGTGTTAACGCTGTAGGTCTGAGTCTAGCCGATGGCGGTTTGTGTGAAGTGACCGAACTGGATCCCGAATTGGGTGCAGTGGGTAAAGCACAGCCGGGTGACAGTAGCCTGATCAGTCTGATTATGCAGGCGGGTTTCTTGCCGATTGTTAGCTCAATTGGCCTTGATAGTCAGGGCCAGCTTATGAATGTTAATGCCGATCAGGCGGCAGTGGCGGTAGCGGCGGCACTTGATGGCGAGTTGGTGTTGCTGTCGGATGTCAGCGGGGTATTGGACGGTAAAGGACACCTGATCAGCGAGTTGACTGAACCGGAAGCCGAAGCGCTGATTACCCAGGCGGTGATCACTGACGGTATGGTGGTCAAAGTCCGCGCCGCTTTTGAAGCCGCTAATGCTCTGGGGCGTTCAATCGAAGTCGCGACTTGGCGCTATCCCGATAAGTTGGCTGCGCTGTTTGACGGCCAGAGTATCGGTACCAAATTTTCACCTCAGGCGTAATGCCTGCGGTTATTGAATACATACAGATGTAGTACACACGGATTGATAAATCGCCTGAGCGGGAAGACCGTCGAACAGGCAATCAGGAGAGAATTATGAGCAAAATTAATAAAGTAGTATTGGCTTATTCCGGCGGTCTGGACACCTCGGCGATTATTCCTTGGCTCAAGGAAAACTATGACTGTGACGTGGTGGCATTCGTGGCCGATGTCGGTCAGGGTGAGGAAGAGCTGGAAGGCATCGAAGAAAAGGCGCTGGCCTCAGGTGCCTCCGCTTGCTACATCGCCGATCTGAAAGAAGAAATGGTCAAGGACTATATCTACCCAAGCTTGAAGACCGGGGCGATTTACGAAGGTAAATACCTGCTGGGTACATCAATGGCCCGCCCTATTATTGCCAAGGCACAGGTTGAATGTGCGTTGGAAGTCGGGGCTGATGCGCTATGCCATGGTTGTACCGGTAAAGGTAACGATCAGGTGCGTTTCGAAAGTGCCTATGCGGCATTGGCGCCACAGTTGGAAGTGATTGCGCCATGGCGTGAGTGGGATCTGCGTAGCCGTGAGGCCCTGCTGGATTACCTGGCAGAGCGTGATATTCCGTGTTCGGCTTCGTTGGAAAAAATCTACTCGCGTGATGCCAATGCTTGGCATATCTCTACCGAAGGTGGCGTGCTGGAAGAAACGTGGAACCAGCCTAACGAGCTTTGCTGGGTGTGGACCAAAGATCCTGAAGATGCACCGGAAAAACCTGAGCAGGTTTCAATCCTGGTTGAGAAAGGTGAAATCGTCGCGGTCGATGGGGAAGCGATGTCGCCATACAACGCGTTGGTTTACCTCAACGAGAAAGGTGCCGAACACGGTGTTGGCCGTATTGATATTGTCGAGAACCGTCTGGTCGGGATCAAGTCCCGCGGCTGTTACGAAACGCCGGGTGGCACCATTATGAATGAAGCCCTGCGTGCAGTAGAGCAGCTGGTACTGGATAAAGACGCGTTTGAGTTCCGTGAAAGTGTCGGCCTGAAAGCGTCACACCTGATCTACGATGGCCGTTGGTTTACCCCGTTATGTAAGTCTTTGCTAGCTGCAGCACAAGAGCTGTCACAAGATGTGAGCGGTGAGGTTGTCGTGAAACTGTATAAAGGCCAAGCTACAGTAGTACAGAAGCGCTCGGTAAATAGCTTGTATTCAGAAGAGTTTGCAACCTTTGGCGAGGACGAGGTATACGATCACAGTCATGCGGGTGGCTTTATCCGCCTGTACTCGCTGGCAAGCCGTATCCGTGCGCTGAATGAACAAAAAAAATAATTCAGAACACGACATTATAAATTACCAGCAAGTCGAGCAAGATACATAGGAGATAGGCCATGGCACTATGGGGCGGACGGTTCAGTCAGGCGGCTGACACACGGTTTAAGCAGTTCAACGACTCATTGCGTTTTGATTACCGTTTGGCGGAGCAGGACATTGTCGGCTCGATCGCCTGGTCGAAGGCGTTGCGCCAGGTCAATGTGTTGTCGGATGAAGAGCAGCAACGGCTGGAGCTGGCGCTCAATGAGCTGAAGCTGGCAGTGATGGAAGATCCGGAGCAGATTTTGCGTTCTGATGCTGAGGATATTCATAGCTGGGTTGAGCAGCAGCTCATTGGCAAAGTCGGTGATCTGGGCAAGAAGCTTCACACGGGTCGTTCGCGTAACGATCAGGTGGCAACGGATCTCAAGCTGTGGTGTCGCCAGCAAGGTCAGCAGCTACTGCTGATGTTGGATCAACTGCAAAGCCAGCTGGTGACTGTGGCCCGTGAGCATCAAGCGACGGTCTTGCCGGGATACACTCACTTGCAACGTGCGCAGCCGGTCACTTTTGCCCACTGGTGTTTGGCCTATGTTGAAATGTTCGAGCGTGATCATTCACGCTTGTCCGACGCGCTAGAGCGGTTGGATACCTGCCCGTTGGGATCCGGTGCGCTGGCCGGTACTGCTTATCCGATTGACCGTGAGGTATTGGCTCATAGTCTGGGCTTCCAGCGTGCGACGCGTAATAGTCTCGACTCGGTATCGGACCGTGACCATGTGATGGAGCTACTATCTACCGCATCGATTTCCATGCTGCATCTCTCCCGGATGGCAGAAGATTTGATCTTCTATAATTCTGGCGAGTCCAATTTTATCGAACTGGCTGATACCGTGACTTCGGGATCGTCCTTGATGCCGCAGAAGAAGAATCCAGATGCACTGGAGCTGATCCGTGGTAAGTGCGGCCGGGTCTACGGTGCGATGACCGGCATGATGATGACCGTCAAGGCACTTCCGCTGGCCTACAACAAGGATATGCAAGAAGACAAGGAAGGCTTGTTCGATGCGCTGGACAGCTGGTATGAGTGTATGGAGATGGCAGCACTGTGCTTTGAAGGCATCAAGGTCAACAAGGACAGAACACTGGAAGCGGCCATGCAGGGCTATTCTAATGCGACCGAATTGGCCGATTATCTGGTGGCGAAAGGGATCCCGTTCCGTGAGGCCCACCACATTGTCGGTGTTGCTGTTGTGGCGGCCATTGCGAAGGGCTGTGCCCTCGAAGAGCTGTCATTAGCCGAGATGAAAGCGTTCTCCGAAGTGATAGATGACGATGTCTATCCGATCCTCACCATCGAATCCTGTCTCGAAAAACGTTGCGCCTTGGGTGGCGTAGCACCGAATCAGGTTGATTTTGCCATTGGCCAAGTCGAGAAGCGCCTTGAGAAGCGTTATTCACCGGGGGTGAAAGTGCGTGGTGCCCGCCTGACCGATCTCGATGCTATCGAGGGAATGGTAGTGTACTGGGCCGGTCTTGGTGAGAACTTACCTCGGATGCGCAACGAACTGGTGCGGGACATTGGCTCGTTCGCCGTGGCCGAGCATCATGGCACGGTCACCGGTTGTGCGTCCCTGTATGTCTATGATTCCGGTTTGGCCGAAATTCGCTCTCTCGGGGTGGAAGCCGGGTGGCAGCACCAGGGGCAGGGCAAGGCGATCGTTGATCACCTAATTGAAAAAGCCGGTCAAATGGCAATTAAGAAGGTGTTTGTCTTGACCAGGGTACCTGAGTTTTTCATGAAGCAGGGCTTTGTACCGACATCGAAATCCTTGCTACCTGAGAAGGTGATGAAAGACTGTGATCGTTGTCCGCGTCAGCACGCCTGTGATGAGGTGGCACTGGAAGTACGGCTGGATCAGGAGCAGGCTATCCCGACAGTAAATGTAGCGTAAGCCTATGAATTGAAAAATCCATTGAGGCTGGTTATCTCGGCCTCAATAACCGTAGTAATCTCTTAGTCTATTTGCCCGGCTTAATGTCGGGCTTTTTTTATGGAATTTTTTCGGGAGTGTCGTCTGGAGGGAGTTGCTTGGTCTTTGAACTGCCAGGCGCGAATGACATGGGCAAGCAGCAGTAATGTCATACAGGAGGCCGTAACACAGAGGGTGATCGCTTCGAGGGTGGTTGGCTGGTGGCGATAGAAAACGCCCCAGAATATCCAGCCCAGCGGGCTCAATATTGATAACTGGTAAATACAGCGCTGGCAGCGCCCCAGCTTTTGCCAGAAAACAGAGTTTGTGCAGGCTTGGCATCCCATTTTTGTCTCATCCGCTCGTCCCTTGTTATTATCGACAGTCTACGCTTGCCTGGCCCTATCGGGAAACAACTAATCATGTATCTTTGGTAAAGGGAAAGCAAAAAAAGCCCTCACGAGGAGGGCTGTTCGGTAGTGCAAGGAGAGTTCTCTATGAGAGGTTGTTCGATTAGCAGCCCGGGCCGCAATCGAGACAGTGCTCGACCATTTCAGGCCCTAGGTGCAATTTAGCGTTCAGATCACGCAGTGCAGTACGGACACCTTCTTCAATCACTGGATGGTAGAATGGCATATCCAGCATGTCGGCAACGGTCATTTTATTCTGGTGTGCCCAAGCTAGCAGATGAGCCAGGTGCTCGGCATTCGGCCCCATCATCTCTGCGCCCAGAAAACGACCGGTACCTTGCTCACCGTAAACATGCAGTATGCCTTTGTTGCGTAGCATGACACGAGAGCGGCCTTGGTTTTCAAACGAGACTTCACCGGTTTCGAAACAGCCACATTGGCCCAGTCGGGTAGTGATTTCTTTGTACGTTTCACCGACCATGGCAATTTGCGGATCAGAGAATACGGCAGAAATTTTTGTGCGGCGATGACCGGCACGGATATCAGGGAAGCGTCCGGCGTTGTCACCGGCAATACGGCCTTGATCGGCTGCTTCGTGCAGCAGCGGAAGCTGGTTGCTGGCATCGCCGGCAACGAAAATCGACTCGACCGAAGTTTGCATGGTGTAGTAATCGGCTGTCGGTACACCGCGAGCATCTAGCGTCATGGTGGTATTTTCGATGTTTAGCTTATCGACGTTCGGGCGGCGGCCAGTAGCTGCCAGCACGTACTCGACATTGATGACTTGTAGGGCACCTTGTTTATCAAGGTATTGGATTTCGACTTCATCACCGATACGCTTCATGCTTTCGACACGCACGTCGGCATCGAGGTAGAATTCTTCGTTGAAGGCTTTGTCAGCATAAGCCATGACGGCCGGATCGGTTAGCGGGCCGACTTGGCCGCCAAGGCCGAACATTATCACTTCAACACCGAGGCGTTTGAGTGACTGGCCAAGCTCAAGGCCGATAACGCCCGGGCCAAATACCGCAACCGCCTTTGGTAAATCATCCCAGTCGAATACATCATCATTGATGATCAGGCGATCACCCAGTTCGTTCCACACTGCAGGGTAAGCAGGGCGAGAACCGGTAGCGATGATAATGCGCTTGGCGTTGATTGTGGTATGGCCGTCAACAACAAGGGTATTGTTATCGATGAATTTGGCATAGCCGGTAATTTTGTCCTCGACAGGGATTTCCTCAACACCTTCCAGTACAAAGCCTACGAAACGGTCACGTTCACGCTTAACACGGTCCATGACTTCACGGCCGTTGATCACGATTTCACCTTGTGGGTGAACACCGAAGGCCGGGGCTTTTTCAATCTGGTGAACGCTTTCTGCCGCTGCAATCAGCAATTTAGATGGCATACAGCCGACGCGGGCACACGTCGTGCCGTATGGGCCACCTTCGATCATCACAACGCTGTCCGTATGGGCTTTGGCTGCACGGTACGAGCCAAGGCCTGCGGTACCACCGCCGATCACAGCAACATCAACATTCAGGGTTTTCATCTGTCTCTCCAATCAAGCTTTGCCAGCCAGTTCTTGCAATATAGTATTTGCCGGTTTGGGCCCGTCATGCGGGCTCTCTATCGTTATAGGTAGGGGGTTAGCCTAGGTATGTTTCCAGCTCTTCGCTGCCACCGATGTGCTTACCACCGATGAAGACTTGAGGCACTGTGCTGCGACCAGAAATCGCACGTAGGCTGACAGTGGTTGCATCTTTGCCAAGAACAACTTCTTCGTAGTTCATGCCTTTGTCGATTAGGTTCTGTTTTGCCTTGGCACAGAATGGGCAGCCTGGCTTGGTGAATACCGTGATGGACTCTTGCATTTTGTGCTCAGGTGCGATGTAACCCAGCATAGTATCGGCATCAGAAACCTTGAATGGGTCGCCCGGTTCGTCGTTTTCGATGAACATTTTTTCTACTACACCGTTTTTCACCAGCATGCTGTAACGCCATGAGCGAGCACCGAAGCCGAGGTCTTCTTTACCTACCAGCATACCCATGCCTTTCGAGAACTCACCGTTGCCATCTGGGATGAAGGTGATGTTCTCTGCTTCTTGGGCATCTTTCCATGCGTTCATCACGAAAGTGTCGTTAACCGAAACACACAAGATGTCGTCAACGCCGTTCTCCGCAAAGACTGAAGCCAACTCATTGTAGCGAGGTAGGTGGCTTGAAGAGCACGTCGGTGTGAATGCGCCTGGTAGGCTGAATACGATGACGGTCTTGTCGGTAAATAACTCTTGAGTTGTTACATCAACCCACTGATCACCTTGGCGGGTGTGGAACGTAACCTGAGGGATCGCTTGGCCTTCTTTAGATGTAAACATTATTTTTCCTTTGTATTTTAGTTGGTTGTCTAGTGCAACTGGAGCGTAATCATCGTTGCTCCCTGTTGATGTGATGATTATGCAGGTTTGTTATTGATAGATCTAATCGTTTGGTGTTATGGTTTTGATAGTTAATTTCTATCAAAGTGGTTTGAAATGAATATCCGGGATCTCGAATATTTGGTGGCGCTTTCTGAGCACAAGCATTTCCGCAAAGCGGCAGAAGCCTGTTTTGTCAGCCAGCCGACCCTGAGCGGCCAGATCCGTAAGCTGGAAGAAGAGTTGGGCGTGGCACTGCTGGAGCGAACCAGCCGTAAAGTGTTGTTTACCGATGCCGGTCTGGCACTGGTGGCACAGGCACAGAAAGTGCTGCTTGAGGTCAAGGTACTGACAGAGCTTGCCAGCGAGCAGGGGGGAAGTATGTCCGGGCCTTTGCATATCGGTTTTATTCCGACCGTCGGGCCTTATCTATTGCCGCATATTATCCCCAAGATAAAGGCGAGCTTTCCCGAGCTAGAGCTGTTCCTCCATGAAGCGCAGACTCATCAGTTGGTACAACAATTGGAAGACGGTAAGCTCGACTGTATTATTCTAGCTGCGGTGAAAGAGAGTGAATCGTTCATCGAGTTGCCACTGTACCATGAGCCAATGGTATTGGCAGTGCCGGAAGATCACCCTTGGTCAGATCGCCAATCACTGCCAATGGCTGAGCTGCAGGGTCATACGCTATTAATGCTGGGCGACGGCCATTGCTTGCGGGATCAGGCGATGGGGTTCTGTTTTGCGGCTGGCGCGCAGGAAGATGGCAGCTTTAAGGCCACCAGTCTGGAAACCCTGCGTAACATGGTCGCGGCAGGTAGCGGTATCACCCTGATGCCGAAATTGGCGACCCCAAAGGATCAGCGTCGGGATGGAGTGTGTTATATCTCGGCAGAAGAGCCGGTACCGAGTCGCTTGATCACCTTGGCGTATCGTCCCGGTTCGCCGCTGAAAGGACGTTACGAGAAATTGGCTGAGTTGATTCAGTGTCACCTAGAAGAGCAGTTACCCGCTTAGTCTCAGGTGGAGACATAAAAAAAGAGCGCCTCGGCGCTCTTTTTTACTAGCTGAGATTTGGCTAACGATGGTTAGAACAACTCGTCAGAGCTATCGGATTCGAAAATCCCTTCAGAAGCTGACTCGCTGGCCGACTCGGTTGGCTCGGTCCCTTCCTCAAAATACTCGAACATTGATGTGTAATCGTTCTGGTTGCTGAGCTTACCGCTATCGCGGTCGATTCGCACTTGAATAATATCTTCCGGCAATTGCTTACGCTGGACCGGAACATCTTCCAAGGCACTCTTCATAAACTCAATCCAGGCCGGTTGGGCTGTTTTGGCGCCGGCTTCAGCACCGGAGATCTGGTTTTTGTCTTGATTGTTGTTCCATGATGTACGGCCGAGGTTACGGCTGTGGTCATCGAAGCCAACCCATGCGGTTGCGACGATGCCCGGACCGAAACCTGAGTACCAAGCATCTTTCGAGTCATTGGTAGTACCTGTCTTGCCACCGATATCACGGCGCTTGAGTACCTGGCCACGCCAGCCAGTGCCGTTCCAACCCGTACCATGACGCCAGTCACCGCCACCCCAGACGTTGCTTTCTAGCATTTCACGTACTAGGAAGGCATTCTGCTCGGAGATCACCTGCTGGGCATAGCGAGGGCCCTGGGGTTGCTGATCATCGCCCAGCACCTCTTCGCTGATCGCGATATCATTGAGGATAGAGCTGGTTGTGTTTGATTGTCCCGCCAATCTTTGCTCCTGCTGGCACTCGGTGCTGCAGACGACGCTTGGACTGGCTTGGAAAACCACGTTGCCATAAGGGTCTTCTACGCGCTCAATGAAGTATGGATCGACGTAGTAACCGCCATTGGTAAATACCGCAAAACCTTGCGCCACTTCCAGCGGGGTTAAGCTACCAGCCCCTAGCGCCAATGGTTCAGCACGCGGTAGATCTTTCTTTTTGAAGCCGAAACGGGTCAGGAAGTCGATGGTTTCATCGAGACCGACATTCTGCAGTACACGTACTGCCATGACGTTCTTGGACTGCGCCAAACCAATCCGTAATCGGGTTGGGCCATTATAGGTTGGCGGCGAATTCTTCGGACGCCATGAGGTGCCCATGCTTTGATCCCAACGGTTGATTGGGGCGTCGTTGACCAGACTGGCCAGAGTCATACCGTTATCCAAAGCTGCCGAGTAGATAAACGGCTTGATTGCCGAGCCTACCTGACGGACTGATTGGGTTGCACGGTTGAACTTGCTATGGACGAAGTTGAACCCCCCGACCATGGCTTTTACTGCACCGTCCTGTGGCGAAACAGCCACGAAAGCGGTATTGGCGTCTGGCACCTGGCTCAGTACCCAGTTATCACCACGTTGCTGAACCCAAATCTGTTGGCCGACAGCCATAATATCGCTGGCTGTTTTTGGTGCAGCCCCTTGGCGGTTATCGGTGATGAACTTACGGGCCCACTTCATACCATCCCACTCCAAGGTGTACTGGTTGCCGCCTTTGGCCTGTACTGATGCCGATTTGCCTTCTACTTGGGTAACGACAGCAGGTTGAAGCTGGCCATAAGTTGGTTGCTTGGCAAGATGTTCATTGATTTGCTCGCTTGACCAAGTTGCTTGATCCGGTTTCCACAGGGTAGCAACAGCACCTCGGAAGCCATGGCGCTGGTCGTAGCCGAGTAGATTATCTATAGCGGCTTGCTGAGCAGCATTCTGCAACTTGGGATCGACCGTGGTGTAGACACGCATCCCTGAAGTGTATGCATCTTCGCCGTAACGGCTAATCATCCAAGCTCGGGCCTGCTCTGCAAAGTAAGGAGCACTTAGTTCGATCTCTGCAGAGTGGTAACGGGCTACCACGGGTTCGGCACGGGCTTGGTCAAACTCTGCTTGAGTAATATGGTTTTCAGCCAGCATCCGGCTCAGCACAACATTACGACGAGACGTTGCTCGGCTGACTGAGTAGATTGGGTTCATGGTCGACGGGGCTTTCGGCAAGCCGGCGATTACGGCGATTTCACTCAGCGTTAGCTGACTGACTTCTTTACCATAGTAAACCTGTGCGGCGGCACCCACACCGTAGGAGCGGTAACCGAGGTAGATCTTGTTCAGGTACAGCTCAAGGATTTCATCCTTGCTAAGCAACTGCTCGATGTGGATAGCGATGAATATCTCTTTGACCTTACGCATGATCTTCTTCTCGTTGGTAAGGAAGAAGTTACGCGCAAGTTGCTGGGTGATGGTACTAGCGCCTTGTTTGGCCGAACCGGATGTTGCGACAACAAATGCGGCACGGGCAATACCGATAGGGTCAATACCCGGGTGATCGTAGTAGCGGCTGTCTTCTGTCGCGAGAATCGCATTGACCATTTGTGGTGGGATTTCATCAAGAGTGAGAGGGATCCTGCGTTGCTCGCCGAATTGGGAAATCAACTTTCCATCTGCACTAAACACCTGCATAGGCGTTTGTAATTCAACATTTTTCAGGGTGGCGACATCAGGCAGTTCTGGCTTTACGTAGAGGTAAAAGCCAAAAATTGTAGTGACTCCAAGAATAATGCAAATCAATGCAAAAGTTAGTAATCGCTTTATGAACTTCACTTGAGATTTCCCGTTACACCAGTATTCATGCGTTTCTTCGGTTTCCGCGAGTAGTATAAAGGTAACTTAAGGAAAATTAACGCTAAAAAGCTGGTGTTTGTTTTAAATAAGTAATTTGCTTGTCTGTCTAAAGGGAGCATAGCACGGTATGTTTCGTAACCCACTAATAATTGGGGTTGATATTGGTCATCACAGCATTAAAGCCGTGGTCTTACGACAGAAGAAGTCAGGGCTTGAGCTTGTTGCTTTTGCCGAAGTTGTCTTGCCTGCCCCGGTATTGAATAAGCAGCATAGCGTAAATGCCCCCGCTTTGTTGTCAGCGATGCGTAAATTAAAAAAAGCCCTGCCCTTTGGTGCAAAGCAGGCGGTATTGGCACTGCCTGACAGTGCAGTGATCAGCAAGGTTGTCCAACTTGATAGCCATCTAACTGAAGATGAATCGGTTTTTGCCGTTGAGCAGGCTATCAGTGCCTCATCCCCCTTTCCCGTTGAAGATCTCCGGCTGGATTTTTTCCCAATGATGGGGGAGACATTCGGTGAGCAATCACAAACCCACCCGGTACAGGTGTATGCCACCCGTAAAGAAGCGGTTGATAGCCGCGTGGCGGTTATGCGCCAGGCCCGGCTGTCGCCGACAGTGATGGAACTACAGACCCATGCGCTGGTATGGCTCGAGCAATATCTTGCCGAGCAGGAAGGCACCGAGGGGGATTGGGGGATTGTTGATATTGGTCATACTACAACGGCTATTGGGATCAGGGGACCAGCCGGTGCTGTTTACCGGCGCGAGGTATCATTTGGTTGCGAGGCTATGGCGCAGATCGACAATACCTTTTCTGGCAGCGGGGATAGTACAGCGAGGGCTGAACAGTTCACCAAGTTGCTGGCTGACAATCTAAAGCGGCAGATCCAGCTTTATCGAACGACCTATCCACGTTCTGCCCTTAAGGGGGTCTGGTTGTCTGGCGGAGGGCAAAACTTGATCCTTGAAGATATGTTGGCGCGGATGCTGTCGGTATCGGTACGTAAAATCCACCCACTGTCCGGTTTCCAACGTTCGGCCAAGCTGGATATGGCTTTGGAAGAGGGGGTTAGCGGGCAGTATGCGGTTGCGGCGGGTTTAGCGATTCGAGGGGGAAGCGCATGATAGCAAAGGTCAATTTACTGCCATGGCGGGAAGAAGGACGAAAGCGCTATCGGCAACGCTTTGGCTCTATGCTAGCGGGCGCTGCTGCCATGGCTGTCGTACTGATCGGCCTCGCGGGTTGGCTGTTGGATTGGCAGCAGGGTATCCAATCGGGCCGTAATGCCCGGATAAGCCAAGAAGTGGCATTGCTTGAGGAAAAGTTGTCCCTGTTGCCAGAAATGGATTCTCAGCGAGAAGCTCTGCTCAAGCGTTTATCTGTCATCACTGATATCCAAGAAGGACGTAACCATATTACCCAATTGCTAAGTTTGTTGCCCGGTTTGGTGCCTCAAGGGGTCTATCTTGATGGCATTTCACTGACAGGTAGCCACGTTAAATTCAGTGGCAAAGGGGAGTCAAATGGGCATTTAGCCACTTTGTTGGCCAATGCCGAGCAATCCGCATGGATAGAGGGGATCACAATGCACTCGATCGTGCGTGCCGACGAAGAGTCTGAGTTGATCCGCTTCAAGGCTTCATTTGTGATTAACTCGGATCCGCAGCCCCACCGGAATGAAGAGGGGGCCCAATGATTGATTGGCGAGAGTTGGAATTCGATGAAATGGCTGACTGGCCGTTTGCTGCTCAAACGGTCGTGGTTATCGTGCTGGCGGGGGTGATTGCATTGGCGGGGGCTTGGTATTGGGTATTCCCAAAACTGGATGCACTCGAGAGGCTCAAATTACAAGAGCAGGAGCAGAGAATGCACCTGTCCCGTAGGGCCAATCAGGTGGCGGCATTGCCGAAGGTGAGGGAGCAGGTCGACATTTTGCAGGACCGTTACCAGCAGGTGGTGGAGCAGCTCCCTGAAGAGGAAGAACTATCTAGCTTGCTGGCCAGTGTGAATGATAGCGGGGTCCGCAATGGTTTGTTATTCGAGCGGATTGAATGGGCGGCCCGAATAGAGCACCCACTGTATTTTGAATTACCTATCCATATCAATGTAATTGGACAGTATGAAGAAATCGGCCGCTTTGCTGCTGATATCGCACATATGCCGCGGATAGTTTTGCTTAAAGATATTGACCTGCGTAGGAGCGATCCGCAGCAGGCTGAGCTACAGCTCAAGGTCTCAGCGACAACGTTTCGTTTTAAAACGCCACCCATGGAGGGGGGACGATGAATATCAAGATCTTGGTTTGGCTGGTGATCGGGTTGGGACTAACGGGGTGCCAGGCCAATGACGATTCTGTCGAGCTGTTTATCAACCAGACCCATCGACATGCGGTGGCGCAGGTTGAGCCATTAGATAAGCAAGAGTTGTTCAGGGCCGAAGCGTTTGTCATGAGCCGCGATCGGGTACCGTTCCAGCTTCCCAAACCAGAGCTGGACGTGCAGGTTCGCAAGGAGGACAAAGTGTGCTGGCAACCTGCCGCTCGGAAACGTTCTTCACCCTTGGAAAGCTATTCACTGGATCAGCTCAGTATGCGTGGAATCATCGGTAGTGCGAGCAAGGAGTGGGCCTTGATTTATACCCCACAGGGTAGTTTGGTCCGGGTTCGCGAGGGGAGTTATATCGGCCGTAACCATGGCCGGGTGCTTGAGGTCACGGCGAATAAAGTGGCCATCGAACAAATTATGCCGGACGGTGACGGGTGCTGGCTAAAAATACCCGCCACAATGACGTTGGCGTCGCAGTAAGTACCAAAATAGAGATGGAATGAATGACAAGGAATCTGTTGCAAGTCCTGCGGTTGATGTACGGGCTGACGTTGAGGTGGGTGGGCATGGCGTGGTTGGGACTGTTATATAGCTATGTCGCCACCGCTGAGCCTTTTCCCCAAGTAAACAGTATTGATTTTTCCCGCGGTGAGCATGGTGCGGGGATGCTGGAAGTGGTTCTGGCCAGTGGGACGGTAGACGTTGGTGCTCGGCGGCTTGATAAGCAACTGGTGCTTGAAATCCCCCGAGTTGAACTGCCGCAAGAGCTGGTATACGTACTCGATGTCAACGACTTTGCTACCCCGGTGCTAGCGGTTGAGACTTTCCAAAGTGAAGGTGGGGCCCGATTGGTTCTGTCGGTTGAAGGTGACTACACCTATGACTATACGACGAAAGGATCAGTGCTATTAGTAACGGTCCAACCGACGCAGCTTCTCACCGGTGACTCAGTGGCGAATCCGGCGATTGCCTATGACAGCAAGCCGATATCGATTAACTTTCAGGATGTACCGGTGCGTAATGTGCTGCAACTGGTTGCCGAATATAACGATTTCAATCTGGTAGTGTCAGACTCGGTCCAGGGAAACCTCACTCTGCGGCTTGATAATGTACCTTGGGAGCAGGTACTGGATATTATCCTGCGGGCCAAGGGGTTGGATAAGCGCGAGCAAGGGACGGTACTGCTAGTTGCACCGAAAGAGGAGCTGGCGCGCAGTGAGCAGCAAGTGATGGAATCCAAGCGAAAAGCCGAAGAGCTGGCTTCCCTGCGGTCGGAAATATTCAATATAAATTATGCCAATGCCCTTGAGCTTGGAGAGCTGCTGCTGGGGACAGATGACGGGATCAGCATGCTGTCAGCGCGTGGTTCTCTGCATATCGATGAGCGGACAAATTCATTGATTGTCAATGATATACCAGATAGCTTGGCTAATATCCGCGATATCATCGCCGCACTGGATGTGGCTGTCCAACAAGTTGAGATTGAAGCGCGGATTGTCACAGTCAACGAAGGGGATGTGGATGAGCTGGGGGTGCGTTGGGGGATCCTTAATACCAATGGTAGTTCGACACTAGGTGGGTCGATTGAAGGCAACCTGGGCTCTGCTGGGCTGCTGGATATAGATGGTTCTGAGGCGGTAGATAATTTCCTCAACGTTAATTTGGCGGCGACCCAACCAGGGGCATCAAGTATTGCCTTCCAGGTGGCAAAGGTCGGTGACATCTTGCTGGATCTGGAACTGTCGGCGTTGCAATCGGAGCAGAAAGCCGAAATTATCTCCAGCCCAAGATTGATGACCACCAATAAAAAGACCGCGTATATTGAGCAGGGCACCGAGATCCCTTACCTCGAAGCCGCTTCCAGTGGTGCTGTCTCGGTGAGTTTTAAAAAAGCGGTCTTGAGCCTGATGGTGACCCCGCAAATTACCTCGGACGGTAATTTGGTGCTGGACTTGGTGGTGACCCAAGATAAAAAAGGCGAAGTGGTACAAACCGGTACCGGTGAGGCGGTGGCGATTGATACCCAGCGTATTGGCACCCAGGTGCTGGTGGCAAACGGCGAGACGGTCGTGCTGGGCGGTATTTACCAGCACGCAATAAGTAATGCAGTGCGCAAAGTGCCACTACTGGGCGACCTTCCGGTACTGGGGGCCTTGTTCCGCCATAAACTCGAAGAGCTGCAAAAGAAAGAACTACTTATTTTTGTGACGCCAAAAATCGTCTATCAGTGAGTCATTTAGCGCAATACTGAGACATTAATCGTCCCAGCATTGCGCCATAAATGAATAAATCCCCACCTAGCTATTGCCAACAGCGGTCTTGTCCTGAGATAATTTTCGATCTTATCACGAATTAAATGTGAGGAAGTTGGCGCCTCGGGCTTGATTTATCGAAGCCTGCGGGCGGTGTCGTTTTATTAACCGCGCGTAAATATTGCTAAAAATGGCTGAAAAACGAAATATTTTCCTGGTCGGCCCAATGGGTGCCGGCAAAAGTACTATCGGTAGACACCTTGCACAGCAGCTGCATATGGAGTTTTTTGATTCAGATACTGTGATTGAAGAACGTACAGGTGCTGATATTAGCTGGGTATTCGATGTTGAAGGTGAAGACGGTTTCCGTATTCGTGAAGAAAACGTGATTGACGATCTGACCCAAGAGCAAGGTATTGTTCTGGCAACGGGTGGTGGCTCAGTAATGAGCAAAGAAAGCCGTAACCGTCTTTCTGCCCGTGGCATTGTCGTATACCTAGAGACGACGATTGAGAAGCAACTGGCTCGTACTCAACGCGATAAAAAGCGTCCTTTACTGCAAACAGATACGCCTCGTGAAGTGCTGGAATCACTTGCAGGCGAGCGTAATCCATTGTATGAAGAAGTAGCTGACTATGTGGTTCGCACTGATGATCAGAGCGCCAAGGTAGTGGCAAACCAAATCATTAAAATGCTAGAAGAGCGCTAATCGAAAAGAGAGCTGGCCATGGAACGGATCAACGTCAATCTTGGTGACAGAAGTTACCCAATATCAATCGGCGCCGAGTTATTTGATAACCCGGCGTTATTCTCTCCTGTCATTCCGGCAGGCCGACGTGTTGTTGTGGTCAGTAATGAAACGGTAGCCCCGCTGTATGCCAAGCAGATCATCGGGACTATCCGCTCGCTGCCAAGCGAGGTCGCTTTACTTTCACTGCCTGACGGTGAACAGTACAAGACCCTTGATACCTTCAACCAAATCATGTCCTTCTTGCTCGAAGGCAACTATGGCCGCGATGTGGTTCTGGTTGCTTTGGGCGGCGGAGTGATTGGCGATGTTGTTGGTTTTGCGGCTGCCTGTTTCCAGCGCGGGGTGGACTTTGTCCAAGTCCCGACGACGTTGCTGGCACAGGTCGACTCGTCGGTGGGCGGCAAGACAGCGGTGAACCATCCGTTGGGTAAAAATATGGTTGGGGCGTTTTACCAACCAAAAGCGGTGGTCATTGATAACCACTGCCTGAAAACACTTCCAGCCCGTGAGTTTGCTGCCGGTATGGCCGAGGTGATCAAGTACGGCATTATTGCCGATGGTGATTTCTTTGTCTGGCTCGAGCAGAACATCGACAAACTTCAGGCTCTGGACAATGACGCGCTGAACTATGCGATTGGTCGTTGTTGCCAGATCAAAGCTGATGTGGTGG
Source organism: Photobacterium sp. DNB22_13_2 (assembly GCF_052873915.1). NCBI lineage: Bacteria > Pseudomonadati > Pseudomonadota > Gammaproteobacteria > Vibrionales > Vibrionaceae > Photobacterium > Photobacterium sp. DNB22_13_2. The sequence goes on along the minus strand of NZ_JBNNXU010000011.1, from coordinate 64,773 downwards.
CTGCCGACGAGAAAGAGTCTGGGGTTCGTGCTTTACTCAATCTTGGTCACACGTTTGGTCATGCTATCGAAGCTGAAATGGGCTACGGTAACTGGTTGCACGGTGAAGCCGTTGCAGCCGGTACGGTCCAAGCTGCACGTGCTGCTCAATTGCAGGGGCTTATCAGTCCGGCTGATGTTGATCGCATTATTCGCTTGCTGGAAAAAGCTAACCTGCCGGTGCACGGTCCGGAAGGCATGGGTTTTGATGCCTACATCAAACACATGATGCGTGACAAGAAGGTGCTGTCAGGTCAACTACGTTTGATCCTGCCGACCGGTATTGGTAATGCTGACGTTGTGGCTGGTGTACCGGAAGATGTACTGCGTCAAGCGGTACAAGCCTGATCCTGTAGGTTGCCTATGAGTCGCGGCCTACACCTTACCCCGCTGGATTTGGACTCCCAAATCCAGCTCCTTTCTCGACTGCAGTTTCTCACTCGTTTCAGCTCTAACCTTATTCAAATAACGGGCTCCGAGGGGACAGGTAAAACCTGGCTGTCCCAACGTTACCTCGAACACTGGGCTGGAGACTCGCGTCAGTCTTTGTTGCTTTGTCATCCAAATCAGCAAGATGGTCAACATCGCTCTATCATCCTTCAACAGCTAGCGCCCCGTGCTGTATTCAACGAACAAGATCCGCTAGGCCAGAGTCTTGAACGTCTGTTCGAACAGCAGCCGGTTAATGCCCTGATTGTGGTTGATGACGCACATTTGCTGAGCCCTGAATTGCTTGCAGAGTTGTGGGGGCTAGTACAGCAGGCTCGCTTGTATCCTGATTGGCAGGTCAATGTCTTGCTGTTTAGTCATAGCGGCAGGTTGGACAAATACTTAGGCCAGTTAGTTCAGGGGCAGGGGAATGCACCACTAGAGGTAGAAATTAGCCCGTTGTCGGAACAAGAAGCCCAGTTGATGGTCGAAATGATGTTTGATGGCGAACACCTTGATGCACAAGGAAGGCGCAGGCTCCGCGAGCATGCTTCAAGCTGTGCCCCGGCTCCCGGGGAACTGCTCAAGCTCGATTTAGCAGAGGATAAGGATATGGCTGAAAAAAATTCCCGGTTGCTTTCGCCAGTGGCGTTACTGAGCGGATTGGTGGTGGTGGCAATTGCCGTGATTGCGTGGTGGTTTGTGCCTGTTGGTGACGATAAACTACAGGCAACCAGTGGGATCCTACAAGCCCAGTTGGACAGTTTGCCCGAAGAGCCGGTGAATATTGCCGCAACGAAACGCGACGAGATAGATGACAAAGAGCAAGAGCCCGCTCTGATATTCGACGACGACAGCGAAACCCTGCCGCCAGATATATCAGTCGAGGGTCTGACCGTTGGTCGGCGTGATACTAACCCTCGGGTGGTGGTACCTTCCGATGTTGTCGATGCGATGCTTGATGAACAGAAGCTGGGTGGTACCGGCGAGAAGGCCGTGGAAGACGGCAAAGCGAGTTTGCAGCCGATATTGCCTGAAGGACAGCCAGTACAGCTGCCTGAAACGGAGCTACCAGACTCTGCGGCTCAGATGGAGTCGCAGGGAGAGACTATCTCAGATGATGGTGTTGAGGGTGATGCTGTTGAGGAGGATGCTTCGACGATTGCAACCCAAGCCGTTAGCGCTGAACCGACTGTCGAGGAGCTCGGCAGTAAGCTGCGTGGCGTAGCCCCTGCGCACTATGCTCTGCAGCTGGCGGCAATGCGTTCGTTGCCGACGGCCGAACAATTTATCGCCGATTATGATATCGCAGCTTTGGCTGAGGTGTATGAAACCCGCCGCAACGGTGTGGCATGGTTCATTATCGTGACCGGCGATTACCCGAATGTGCAAGCGGCACGCATCGCCGAAACTCGCTTGCCATCCCAGCTTCAGTCGGTTGATCCATGGGTGAAATCCTACCGTCAGATCCATACCGAAATGGATCGGGCCAAATAACCTGTTTCTTTGCCAGATATTTCCCTCAAGCGGTACAGACACAGATTGAAATGGTGTACAATCCGCCACCTTTCGTTACAAAGTCGGTATTGGTGGTCAGCTGAATGAAAAAGCATCGTGCATTCCTGAAATGGGCTGGAGGAAAATATTCCCTGGTCGAGGAGATCGAGCGCCGCTTGCCGCCAGCACGTAAGTTGGTTGAACCTTTTGTTGGTGCCGGCTCGGTTTTTCTAAATACTGACTTTGAGCAGTATCTGCTTGCCGATATCAACCCTGACTTGATTAACCTCTACAATATCCTCAAGAATGATCCCGAGCAGTATGTTCGCGATAGTAAGGCGATGTTTACCCCTGAATTCAATCAGAAGGGTGCATACCTTGAAATTCGTGAGGCGTTCAATAAAACCAAAGATCCGTATTTGCGCTCTTTGTACTTCCTGTATATGAACCGCCATGGCTTCAACGGCTTGTGTCGCTATAACAAGAAAGGTGGTTTTAACGTCCCGTTCGGCTCATACAAAAAGCCGTATTACCCGGAAGATGAGCTGTATTTCTTTTCTGAAAAAGCCAAGCGTGCGACGTTTGTTTGCGAAGGCTACCAGCAGACCTTTTCGCGTGCTCGTAAGGGCTGTGTTGTGTATTGCGACCCACCTTATGCACCGTTATCGACCACGGCAAACTTTACCTCTTATGCGGGTAATGGCTTCAGCCTTGATGATCAGGCTGCCTTGGCCGATGCTGCCGAAAAAGCGGCAACAGAGCGTGATATCCCGGTGTTGATTTCCAATCATGACACCACTTTGACCCGTCGCTTATACCATGGCGCCGATCTGTCGGTGGTCAAGGTAAAACGAACGATCAGCCGTAACGGCGGTGGCCGTAACAAGGTGGATGAGCTTCTGGCTCTGTTCAAGTCTTCCCAAGACTAGGCTTTCCTCGCACTTACCTATGGGCTACCCCCGTTTGCTATCAAGTGACTTAACGCGATCAGTAGCCCGACAAATACCGCAATAGCAGCGATACCGGCCAGAATGAACGGCAGCGGTCGCTGCTGGCTGAAATCAATCTCCCTGTTCTTCTCCGATTGCACCCCGAATAATGCCCCAGCAATGCTTTTTACCAGATTGGGGCGCTGTGGTTTGTTCTTTGCCATGGCTTACCTCCTTATTCCCAAGCGATACAAACAGTTTCAGTTCCTTGTGATATAGGGTGACTTGGGAATAAGTGTAGCTGTCCAGTAGCACTCCCGTCCTGAAATCCGGTAAGACATCATCTTGATGATCGGGTAGAATTGCGCCGACTTCCGATAACGTTTTCGTTTGTACCGTATAGAGGCTGAACATGAAGGACTTTTTGATCGCTCCATCTATCCTGTCTGCAGATTTTGCTCGTCTTGGCGAGGATGTAGAGAAAGTATTGGCTGCTGGTGCCGATGTTGTGCACTTTGACGTAATGGACAACCATTACGTACCGAACCTGACTTTTGGTGCCCCAATATGCAAGGCCCTACGTGACTACGGTATTACTGCGCCAATCGACGTACACCTGATGGTAAAACCTGTGGATCGTATTATCCCTGACTTTGCTAATGCTGGCGCAACCATGATCACCATCCATGCCGAAGCGACTGAGCACCTGGACCGCTCGGTGCAGTTGATCAAAGAGCACGGTTGTCAGGCGGGTGTGGTTTTCAACCCGGCGACACCGTTGCACTATCTTGATTACATCATGGATAAGGTAGACATGATCCTGCTAATGTCGGTTAACCCTGGCTTTGGTGGCCAATCGTTTATCCCTGCGACGCTGGACAAACTGCGCGAAGTACGTAAGCGCATTGATGAGTCTGGCCGTCAGATCCGCCTTGAAATTGATGGTGGTGTGAAGGTGGATAACATCCGTGAAATCGCTGAAGCCGGCGCAGATATGTTTGTTGCAGGCTCGGCTATTTTCAGTCAGCCGGACTACAAAGCGGTGATTGATGAAATGCGTGCAGAGCTGGCCAAGGTTGAGCGCTAATGAGCCAGCTCAGCGGTATTGATTTTATAGCTTTTGATCTTGATGGCACGCTGCTTGACAGTGTGCCTGACTTGGCCGAGGCGGCGGATAAAACCATGCTCGCCCTTGGGCGTGCTGGGGTGAGTGTTGAGCAGGTGACGACCTGGATTGGTAACGGGGCGGATATTTTAATCGGCCGTGCACTGAGCCAGAGTGTCGACGTAGATCCTGAACTTGACCCAGCACTGCACCGCGAGGCTCGCCAACTGTTCGATCGCTTCTACGAAGCAGGCGGGCACGAGAAGAGTGCGCTGTATCCGGGTGTGAAAGAGACGCTGGCGGCATTCCATGATGCCGGATTGCCGATGGCCATCGTGACCAATAAGCCAGCCCAGTTCGTGCCTCACTTGCTTGAGGAGCACGGCATCGCGGATTACTTTGTCGATGTGATCGGCGGCGATACCTTCCCACTGAAAAAGCCGGATCCGTTTGCCTTGAACTGGCTTCTAGATAAGCACCAGCTAAAGGCATCGCGGATGCTGATGGTCGGTGACTCCCGCAACGATATCTTGGCGGCGAAAGCGGCGTCATGTTATGTTGTTGGGCTCACTTATGGCTACAACTATGGCCAGCCGATCAGCGAAAGTAACCCAGATATTGTACTGGATCACTTTAGTCACTTGGCAGAAGTGGTTAAACTAGGTAGCTAGTACGTTCGGTGTTGTGCCGGGCTCTGATTGATATTATGCCGGCGGCAGATGGCCGCGGCTTTTTTGTGACATAGGAAAATCTCATCATGACCAAACCCATTGTATTGAGTGGCGTACAGCCTTCAGGTGAATTAAGTATCGGTAATTATCTGGGTGCGCTGCGTCAGTGGGAACAGATGCAGGATGATTATGATTGTCAGTACTGTGTCGTAGACCTGCATGCCATCACCGTACGCCAAGATCCAAAAGCGCTGCATGAAGCAACGTTGGATGCGTTGGCCATTTGTCTGGCTGTTGGTGTAGATCCGAAGAAAAGCACTCTTTTTGTCCAGTCTCACGTTCCAGAGCACGCTCAATTAGGCTGGTTGCTGAACTGCTACACCCAGATGGGTGAGCTTAGCCGCATGACCCAGTTCAAGGACAAATCACAGCGTCACGCGAACGATGTTAACGTTGGCCTGTTTGGCTACCCGGTCCTGATGGCGGCCGATATCTTGCTATACGGTGCCCACCAGGTACCTGTAGGCTCAGATCAGAAGCAACACCTTGAGCTGGCACGTGATATCGCGACTCGTTTCAACAACATCTACGGCGATGGCGAAGCTATCTTCCAGGTACCAGAGCCGTATATCCCGACGGTAAATGCTCGTGTTATGAGCCTTCAGGATGCGACCAAGAAGATGTCGAAGTCGGATGACAACCGTAAGAATGTGATCACCCTGCTGGAAGAGCCGAAGTCGATCATCAAGAAGATCAACAAGGCTCAGACGGATACCGAGACGCCACCGCGTATCGCTCACGATATCGAGAACAAAGGCGGTATCTCTAACCTGATGGGCTTGTACTCGGCAGCGACCGGTAAGACGTTTGCTGAAATTGAAGCACAGTACCAGGGTGTTGAGATGTACGGCCCATTCAAGAAAGACGTGGGTGAAGCCATTGTTGCTATGCTGGAGCCTATCCAGGCTGAATACCACCGTGTCCGTGCTGACCGTGCTTACCTTGATCAAGTGATGAAGGCGGGTGCCGAGAAGGCATCTTCACGTGCGGCTGAGACCTTGAAGCAAGCGTTTTCTGCTGTAGGTTTTGTTGCGCGTCCGTAGTGATGCAACTAGACCAATAATGTAAAGACAGGAAACCGGCCATAGGCCGGTTTTTTTTCGTCTAAGCTTGCCTTTCTGCTGTCCTACTGCAAAATAGGCCGCTGTAATTTTCAGGGAGCAGAAGTACCCATGCTATTGATGATCGATAACTACGACTCGTTTACCTATAACCTCTATCAGTATTTCTGTGAGCTGGGGGCGGAGGTGAAGGTCGTACGTAATGACGAAATCGATATTGCCGGCATCGAGGCCTTGGCTCCTTCCCACTTGGTTATTTCACCTGGGCCCTGTACCCCGGATGATGCGGGGATCTCACTTGAGGCGATCCGCCATTTTGCCGGTAAGCTGCCGATCCTTGGCGTTTGCCTCGGTCACCAGTCAATTGCTCAGGTGTTTGGTGGCGACGTCGTTCGTGCCCGCCAAGTGATGCACGGTAAGACCTCTCTGGTCGCCCACACCGACTGCAGCGTATTTTCGGGGTTGAACAACCCGCTTACCGTCACCCGATATCACTCGCTGGTGGTCAAGGCCGATACGCTACCCGATTGCTTTGATATCACCGCGTGGACAGAGAAAGACGGCGAGCGCGATGAAATTATGGGCATTGCTCACAAAACTCTGCCGCTTGAAGGGGTGCAATTCCACCCCGAAAGTATCCTGACTGAGCAGGGCCATCAACTGCTGGCGAATTTTCTTCGCCGTGAAGTCAGCTAGGAAACAAGTTTTCTAGATATTTGGCCATCGATGGTACAAGGCAGCAGGAAATGCTGCCTAGCTAAATCACCGCGCCACTTTTTACTGTTCCAATGGTTTCCCTTCACGCTGAAAACCGCCAATCTCAGGCTTTTCCCTGCCTCAATGGCGCGATCTTTGTCACTATTCTTAACATTTGATTATCTTTTTTGATTTTTTTGGCATGGAAAGATTATGCACAACCGAGGGTTGTTTCATTTTTATTTCCTTGTAGGAAAAACACCTTTTAGTGAATTGGGCTTAATAAGTTTTCCCCAACCCCGCATAAATATGTATTTTGTAGGTGATTAACCGTTAACCGATAGGGAATAAAAAAATATTCTGCTATTGGAATTGGTTAATAAAATGTAAATACTATGCTTAGGGCAAAAACATTAGAAGGAAACGATAATGGCAAAGGAGTTTAAAGTCGATCGTCAGGTATTTGATGACGTGATGGTGCCGTGCTACGCACCGATGCAGATGATCCCGGTGAAGGGAGAGGGTGCACGGGTGTGGGATCAGGAAGGGCGAGAGTATGTCGACTTTGCTGGCGGTATTGCGGTGAGCTGCTTGGGTCACTGTCACCCTGTCATGGTGGATGCCCTCAAGACACAGGCCGACAAGATTTGGCATCTCAGTAATGTGATGACGAACGAGCCGGCGTTGCGGTTGGCGGCGTTGCTCACCGAGCACAGTTTTGCCGACAAAGTATTTTTTGCCAACTCCGGTGCTGAGGCCAATGAAGCTGCGCTGAAACTGGCCCGCCGTTACGCGGCGGATAAGTTTGGTCCGGAGAAGTCTGAAATTATTGCTTTCAAACAGGGTTTCCATGGCCGTACTTTCTTCACCGTTACTGTCGGTGGCCAAGAAGCATATTCCGATGGCTTCGGGCCGAAGCCGGGGGCTGTGACCCATCTCGCCTACAACGACTTGGCCGGTTTGGCTGAGCACATGTCTGAGCGTACCTGTGCGGTAATGATGGAGCCGCTGCAAGGTGAGGGCGGTATTGTGTCCCCAACCTCGGAATTTATCCAAGGTGTCCGCGAACTGTGTGATAAACACAACGCCTTGCTGATCTTCGATGAAGTGCAAACCGGTAATGGCCGTACCGGTGATTTCTATGCCTATCAAGGGCTGGGAGTCACGCCGGATATCCTCAGTACAGCCAAGTCTCTTGGCGGTGGTTTCCCGATCGGCGCCATGCTGACCACCACTAAGCTGGCTGGACACTTGAAAATCGGTACCCATGGTTCGACCTACGGCGGTAACCCACTTGCCTGTGCGGTAGCCGAAGCTGTGGTCAGTGAAGTGACCAAGCCGGAAGTGCTGGCTGGTGTCAAACAGCGTGAACAGTGGTTCCGCGAAGCCATTGAGGCGATCAATGCCAAGTATCCGATCTTTGCTGAAGTTCGGGGCAAGGGCTTGCTGTTGGGAGCTGCGCTCAATGATGAGTGGCAGGGCCGGGCAAGGGATATCTTGGTCGCTGCCGGTGAAGAAGGGCTGATGGTCCTGATTGCCGGTGCCAACGTAGTGCGCTTTACCCCGTCCTTAGTGATCGACAAGACTGATATCGATGAAGGCATGGCACGGTTAGAGCGCGCGATCGCCAAAATTTACTCATAGTTTTTTAATGGCATGCGGTTGGCAGGAGCTTGGCCGCAACCTCCGGCTTTGTGCCGGTCTTTTCATTAGTTGGCAGCCATGCTGCAGCTTGCATCAGGAGGGAGTTCGATGCTGGTTATACGTCCTATTACTGCCACGGATCTACCGGCACTATTACAGTGTGCGGAAGAGTCGGGCCATGGTTTCACCTCGCTGCCGGTTAACGAGGAGATCCTCGCCAACCGAATCCAACATTCCGAAGAGAGCTTTGCCAAAGCGGTGATCCAGCCTGGCTCTGAAGGTTATCTGATGGTAGCGGAAGATACCGAGACCGGGGAAATTGCAGGGACGACGGCGATCGAAGCTGCGATTGGGTTGGATAACCCGTTCTATACCTACCATCTGAGTACCGTAGTGCATTCATCACGCCGTCTCAATGTCCATAACGCGGTGAAAGTGCTGACGTTCGGTAATGACTACACCGGCGTGAGCGAGCTGTGTACCCTGTTTTTGCGTCCTGAATGGCGAGAAGGTCTCAACGGTCGCTTGTTGTCCAAGTGCCGTTTTCTGATGATGGCCGAGCACCCGGAGCGTTTTGACAATACGGTGATTGCCGAGATGCGCGGGGTATCCGATGAAGACGGTAATTCCCCGTTCTGGGAATGGCTCAAAGAGCACTTCTTCTCTATTGACTTCACCTTAGCCGATTACCTTACCGGTATTGGTAAGAAGGGCTTTATTGCTGATTTGATGCCTAAGCTGCCGATCTACGTTAATTTGCTGAGTCCGGAAGCCCAGGCAGTGATTGGTCAGGTCCATGACAAAACTCGTCCGGCACTTCGTTTGCTGGAGAAGGAAGGTTTCACCTGCCGTGGCTATGTCGATATTTTCGATGCTGGTCCGACGGTAGAGTGTGATGTGAGAAATATCGAGTCAGTACGCCACTCACAGGTGTGCCGGGTTGAGATCGGTCAACCAACCGCCAATATCGATTGTATCGTCAGCAATGCTTCGTTTACCCACTTCCGCGCCGTCGTCGATAAGGTCGATGTATTGGATGGCACGGCATTGATGAGTGCAGCAACGGCCAAGGCGCTGGACGTTAGACAAGGTGATCAGGTGCGCCTGATCACCCAATAAAGGAGAATAACATGACCCAATGGATTGCAGGCCGCTGGCAAGACGGCGAAGGGCAGACGATGCAGTCGCTAAACCCGTACACCGGGGAAGTGGTATGGCAGGGCCTGTCGGCGACAGACGATCAGGTTGAGCAGGCTGTCGCTGCTGCCAGGACGGCATTGGCAAGCTGGCGTATCACTCCTTTAACTGAGCGCCAGGCCATTGTCGAGCGTTTTGCCGAGCTGGTCAAAGCTCATAGCGAAGCTATTGCTATAGTGATCGCTGAGGAAACAGGCAAGCCGTTGTGGGAAACCCGCACTGAAGCTGGCGCTATGGTCGGCAAGATTGCCATATCCCTGCGTGCCTACCATGAGCGTACTGGCGAGAAACAAAAAGACGTTGCTGGCACTCAGGCAGTGCTGCGTCACCGTCCTTTGGGCGTCATGGCCGTGTTTGGGCCATATAACTTTCCGGGACACCTACCCAATGGTCATATCGTCCCGGCTTTGCTGGCAGGGAATACCGTGGTGTTCAAACCGTCAGATCTTACCCCAAAGGTGGCTGAAGAATGCATGAAATTATGGCAGCAGGCAGGGTTACCTGATGGCGTGATTAACTTGGTTCAGGGCGCTCGGGCAACCGGCGAAGCGCTCGCTGGGGCCAAGGGGATTGATGGGCTGCTGTTTACCGGTAGTGCCAATACTGGTCACTTGCTGCACCGTCAGTTTGCCGGCCAGCCGGGCAAGATGCTGGCATTGGAAATGGGCGGCAATAACCCAATGGTGATCTCTCGTCACTATGGCGAGCTGGATGCCACTGTCTACACTATTATTCAGTCTGCCTTTATCAGTGCCGGACAGCGTTGTACCTGTGCCCGCCGTCTCTATCTGCCGCATGGCGTGGAAGGTGACCGCATTCTAGCACGCTTGCTTGAGCTAACCCGTCAGATCCGCGTCGGCGGTCAGTTTGATGAACCAGCACCGTTTATGGGGGCGCAAGTCTCGGTCCAGGCGGCTGACAACATTATTCAGGCCCAATCGCAATTGGCTGAGTTGGGCGGTGAGCTGTTGCTACCCGCGACCCGTGGTCAAGGGGCGATTGTTACCCCGGGGATCATCGAGGTCAGCCAGATTGTTGAGTTACCGGATGAAGAATACTTTGGCCCGCTTTTACAGGTCGCCCGTTACCACGAGTTGGATGAGGCAGTGGAGAAGGCCAATGATACCCGCTATGGTTTATCTGCAGGGTTGGTCTCGACCGATGATAGTGAGTGGCAGTATTTTATCGAACATATCCGTGCCGGGATTGTTAACCGCAATCGTCAGTTAACTGGGGCGAGTGGTGATGCACCATTCGGTGGGCCGGGGGCATCTGGTAACCTGCGGCCAAGCGCGTATTACGCGGCAGACTACTGTGCATACCCAATGGCATCGATGGAAGGTGAGCTGCCTGAGCTACCTGCTCAGCTTTCGCCGGGCATTACGCTTTAATTGCCGTCAATCATTCACCAGTCAAAGAGGATAGCGAGCACATGGAAAGGGTAGAGCAACTATTTGCCGGGTTATGGGAGGATTATATCCAGCGCCTATGCCCATCAGCCGCTCAGGTTCATGATCTGCTGACCGAAGAAGAGCCGCTGCTTAATGATCATATTGCGCTGCGAACATTTAACCTACCGAAGGTCGGGCTTGATCGACTGGCGGCGCCGTTCATTGCCATTGGCTACAAGCCGTGTGGCCGCTATCATTTCGAAGCCAAGAAATTATATGCCGAACATTTCGAGCATCCGAACCCATTGGCACCCAAAGTGTTTATCAGTGAGCTGATGGTGGGTCAGTTTAGCTCGCTGTTGCAGCAGACGGTCAGGGAACTGGTCGAACAGGTGCCTGAGCAGGCCATGCGAGATCCTGCCTTCCTCTATGGCGGGCGGTTGTGGGATCTGGACTATGCGACCTATGAGTTGCTGGCGGCAGAAAGCGAATATGCTGGCTGGTTAGCCGCCCATGGTTTTGGTGCCAACCACTTTACTGTTAGCCTGAACCAGCTGGAGCAGTTTACCGAGGTGGCTGAGGTCAATCACTTGCTGCGCCACAACGGGTTTGAGATCAACAGCGCTGGCGGTGATGTTAAAGGTAGCCCCGAGGTGATGCTTGAACAGTCATCGACCATGGCTGATAGAGTTGAGGTTGGGTTTCTCGATGGCGTTCATAGCATACCGGGCGGGTTCTATGAGTTTGCCAAGCGCTATCCGAAAGATGACGGTGAGCTGTATACCGGCTTTGTCGAGGCGTCGGCAGATAAGATCTTCGAAAGTACGGATGCCAGCTAAATCAGAGTAACCTGTCTGAAGTCAGGCGATCTAGTCTGCATAATGTAAGCGCCTGTGGCTAATGCGGTCACAGGCGTTTTCATGTGTCTGGATTTAGTGCTTGAGGCTATCGAGTGGATACCCCAGTTGGGACTCCGGTGTATGGCGTTTCACCTTCTCATGTTGCTCAAGGTAGTGGCGGCTGTCACTGAAACCTGTCAACTCAACGGTATCGGGTAGCGGCGAAATGACTCCACGCTGGATGTGGTGGGAGCGATGTGGTGAAAAGCGTTCGATGTCCATACCGGTATTCCATTACAGGTGATGAGGATTGATATGCACAATGTAGCACTAAGTTGCGTAGATACAAGAACAAAAAGAGTGATGGAGTAGACAGTAATGCCCTGTAAGTATGAAAGTGGGCGTGATGGGCAATAAAAAAAGCCGCATAGTGCGGCTTTTTGAGTATCTGTTAGTAAACTGGGTTGTTTAGCGTGTGCCGTAAACAACGATAGTTTTACCATGGGCAGAAATCAGGTTCTGCTCTTCTAGCATCTTCAAGATACGACCAACAGTCTCACGGGAACAACCAACGATCTGGCCGATTTCCTGACGGGTGATCTTGATTTGCATACCGTCTGGGTGAGTCATTGCATCTGGCTGTTTAGCCAGGTTCAATAGTGTCTGCGCGATACGGCCTGTTACATCCAGGAATGCCAAGTCACCGACTTTCTGGCTAGTCACCTGAAGGCGGCTTGCCATTTGCGCAGAAAGGCGCATCAGGATATCTGGGTTAACTTGGATAAGCTGGCGGAACTTCTTGAAAGAAATTTCTGCAACTTCACAAGGGGTCTTAGCTCGAACCCAAGCGGTACGCTCTTGGCCTTCTTCGAATAGGCCTAACTCACCGATGAAGTCACCTTGGTTTAGGTAAGACAGGATCATTTCCTTACCTTCTTCATCCTTGATCAGGACCGCAACAGAACCTTTTACGATGTAATAGAGCGTTTCCGCTTTTTCACCCGCATGGATCAAAGTACTCTTTGAAGGGTATTTATGAATGTGGCAATGGGAAAGAAACCACTCTAGAGTTGGATCTGTTTGAGGTTTACCTGGAACCATATTACTAACTTCCTCTGCGTTTGTTGCCCAACAACGACGTCCATTAAAAATGTGGCTGGGCCTAATCATAATTAGCTCGTCGTTTAGGATATTCAGTCAACCGCTGGGCTGCAAGCTCACGTGAATAATTAGTTCAGATTTTATCTTTTTTCGGCGCGCTTTTCTTGATATTGATCTATGTGAAATGGCCATTTTGTAGTCATAAGTGTGCACATGATCACACAGTTGCTAGATTGTGCCGAAACCCTCTATAAGTTGTAAGGAGAAACCAATGCAATCACGAGTGAAATGGGTCGAAAATATGACCTTTCTAGGGCAGTCAAATTCCGGCCACAGCGTGGTGATGGATGGCAATGGTGGCGAAAAAGCACCGAGCCCAATGGAGCTGGTACTGATGGCTGCGGGTGGGTGTAGTTCGGTAGATGTGGTGGATGGGCTTAAATCTGCCGGGCAGAAAATCACCGGTTGCGAAGCGCAAATCAATTCGGTTCGCCGCGAGCAGGCACCACGTATTTTTACCACCGCTAATTTGCATTTTGTGGTGACAGGTGAAAACCTGGATGAAGCCGTTGTGGCAAAAACTGTGGCCGACTCGTTGGAAAAATACTGCTCAGTGTGCCTTATGCTAGGTGAAGGGGTCGAGATGACTCACTCATATGAGGTGATAGAAGAGTAAGCGCTTGGAGACGGAATCCTAGTTCCTAGGAAAAGCAGGCAGAGCGAAAGAGCGCGATATTTTTTTAGGTCTTTAGGGGGGGCAGGACTCAGGACCCCATAAAACTCTAAGTAGCGAGTAGCTAATCAGCTCTCGCTACTTCATTTATATAACCTTGGACTATCCGATTTTCCCTGTATCAATCAGCTGTTGGATAAGTGGCCGCATGATCAATTCCATCGCAAAACTCATTTTTCCGCCGGGCACTACCAAGGTGTTGTGGCGCGACATAAACGACCCTTGGATCATCGACAGCAAGTAAGGGAAATCAACTTTCTTGATCCCGCGGAAGCGGATCACCACAAAGCTTTCGTCCAGACTTGGAATTGCCTTGGCACTGAACGGGTTGGAGGTATCGACTGTCGGTACCCGCTGGAAGTTGATGTGGGTACGGGAGAACTGCGGGGTGATGTAATTCAGGTAGTCATCCATCGAGCGCACAATAGATTCCATTACCGCCTCACGGGAGTGGCCACGATCCCGGGTATCCCGGACTATTTTCTGGATCCATTCCAGGTTGACGATCGGTACCATACCGATTAGCAAATCAACATGCTGGGCGGCATTGACCTCACCATCGACCACACCGCCGTGTAGACCTTCATAGAACAATAGGTCGGTATTTTCCGGTAGAGTCTGCCAAGGTGTGAAGGTCCCAGGCATTAGGTTGTAGGGCACGGCTTCGTCGAATGTGTGCAGGTAACGGCGGAACTGGCCGCTACCGTCTTCACCGTACTGGCGGAAAAACGTCTCTAGCAACGGGAAATCGTTGGCTTGGGGGCCGAAATAACTGATATGACGGCCTTGCTCTTTGGCTTTGCGGATCTCGACGTCCATCTCCGGTCGGGTAAACCGGTGGAAACTGTCGCCTTCAAGCCAAGCAGCATTGATGCTCATCATATTGAACATCTTACGGAATGCTTCGGAGGTGGTAGAGGTACCCGCTCCCGAGGACCCTGTTACTGCAATAATCGGATGTTTTGCAGACATGACAAACCCTGTCGTTAACATTAACGGAAAGAGTTATTAACAGGGCTGGGCGTTAAGGTCAAGCCGGGATGTCAAAAATGCTGGGTCTACAGAGTTTACGCAGGGTTAACTTTGCCCCAGTTGGCGCTTGGATTTGATGTCGATGGTCTCATGCAGTTCGGAGTAAACAATCACAGCTTCGCCGTTTTCTAACTGCTGACGTACCCGATCAACCTTGGCGGCCATCGATAGCTCACGCTCGCCGTAGTCGGTGCCTTCGCGCAGTACAAAATGCTCTATCAGGTTGGTCAGGGTATCGGAGTCAATGTCTTGCCATGGGATATTCATAGTTAAGGGTTATCTGTTGCGAACGGTTAGGGCAATTATATTGGCAAATGTATCAGTTGTAGAGGGGGAAAGTACTTGGCCAGTAGCCAGCGGCTAATGGCCCTAGAGAGCGCATAGGGCAGAAGCTTTACCGCGAGTGGGCTTTACAGATTCTTTTCATCGCCTATCGCCTGTTTAAACCACTCCGGTACCGTCTTCTCCAGCCAGAAGTCCGGTTGGTGCCATGAGCCTGTGACAAATCCGACATGGCCACCTTTCTGGTACAGGTCGTATTGAATGTGCGGTGGCAGTGGTATGGTAGGAATGACCGCTTCAGTCATGAAGGGATCGTCTTTAGCGTGGATCACGCGTAATGGAATCTTCACCTCACTCAGGCGTGGCAATCCGCTACAGCGTTGATAGTAATCGGTGGCATCTCTGAAACCGTGCAGGGGAGCGGTGACAAGTTCGTCGAACTGCCACAAGGTGTCTAGCTGCTCAATATCATCACGGGTAATGGGCATTGCATCGGGCAAAGCGGCAATCTTCCTACTGAGGTTGCGCTTCATCGAGCCAAGCAGGTATTGCTGGTAGACTTTGGAAAACCCTTGCTGGATCCGCTCCGAGCAAGCGGCTAAATCCAGCGGCGGGGAAATAACTTGAGCGGCACTGATCTCTGAGTGCTCGCCATTTTCGGCCAGGTAGTTGACCAGCATGTTGCCTCCGAGTGATACACCGACGGCAAAGAAAGGTTGGGTGGGTAGTAACTGGCGCAGCCACTGGAGAAAAAATCGCGCGTCACTGGTTTCGCCCGAGTGGTAACTGCGGGGCTTGCGGTTCATCTCGCCGCTACAGCCGCGAAAGTGCATCATCACCCCGAGCCAGCCTTGCTGGGTTGCCGCATGGAGCAAACCATTGGCATAGGGACTGTGGAAGCTGCCTTCCAAGCCATGGAATAGGATCATCACTGGCTGGCTGGGTTTGCACTCGGCCAGAGGTGCTGTCCAGGCTAAGTCTAGGAAATCACCGTCTGGGGTTTCGATGCGTTGGGTTAAAGGCGTAAACAATGGCTTACGGCGCAAAAAACGCGGCAGTAGGGTTTGTAGGTGAGGGTTACCTAGTCCCTTGGCTGGGTTGAAAGCCATTATCATCATTATTACTCCTCTGCTTGGTATTACTTCGCCATTAGTTTATCTACCAAAGTCATTGCCCCTAGGCGGTGGCAGTAGCGGGCCAGATTGGCGGCATATGTGGTCGCCGACTCTTGCTCTGCTACGTAGCAAAGCGGCATTTGGTTTAGCGTTGCAATCAAATCGTGTTGTTGCTGGCGCTCCATTTGCAGTTCAAAGTCTTTGAGCTGTTGGTAACCCTGGTCATCAAGCTGGGACTTCAATGCCCTGCGCATATGGCGGTAGCGATCCAGCTGCCCTTCGGTTGGCTGGAGGCTATCTTCCAACCGCTGTACTTGTTCGGAAGACAGATCAATGACTTGTGAATCAAGCCACAGCATCAGTAGTGCCAGATTGACACTGCCCTCGTGGAAGGTTTGCAGTGCAAGACAGGCGGCCTCGACGTCCGCCTTGAAGTAATGACTATAGCTAAACAGCCAGAAGGCATCATGGCTCAGCGGCTCATGGCGCGAGTCATGATGGCCCTGTTCATCAATCCGGGGCATGTTGTTGCTCCATGGCTTCGAGTTCTTCCTGAAGTTCCATCCACTCCATCTCGACCTCTTCCAGTGCTGACTTAGCATCCGCCTGACGCTGTAGCTGCTCATTCAAGCGTGCCTTATTTTCAGCTTCGTAGATGCTGCCGTCACTGAGCTGAGTCTCGGCGTCGCTGATCGTCGTATTGAACTTGTCCATCTTGGTTTCAAGCTGGGTGATTTTCTTGCGGATAGGCGCGGTCAGCTTACGCAGCTCCGCTTCAAGGCGTTTTTGCTCCTTGCGCGAGGCCGCACTGTTGTCTTTGCTGACTTCTGGTTTACTGGCTTGCTGTTCGCGGCGCTCGTTACGCTGCTGTTCGGTCAGCCACTTGTGGTAGTCATTCAAGTCGCCATTGAACGGCACGACTTGGCGGTCATGGACCAGATACAGGTCATCAGTGGTGGCACGCAGCAGGTAGCGGTCGTGGCTGACAATAACCATGGCCCCTTCATAAGATTGTAGGGCGAAGGTTAGTGCCTGACGCATGTCGAGATCGAGGTGGTTGGTCGGTTCATCGAGTAGCAACAGGTTAGGGCGCTGCCACACAATCAATGCCAACACCAAGCGGGCTTTTTCACCACCGGAGAACGGGCCGACCTTTTCCAGCGCTTTGTCACCCAAAAAGCCGAAGCTGCCAAGGTAATCACGTAGCTGCTGTTCCGTTGCCTGTGGCGCGATCCGGGCCATATGTTGGACTGGGGTATCATCCAGATACAGGGTCTCAAGTTGGTGCTGGGCAAAGTAGCCAATCTTCACCCCTTGGGAATAGGTTAGATCACCGGCTTTGGCCGGGAGATCGCCAGACAGCATCTTGATCAGGGTTGATTTACCTGCACCGTTACGGCCAAGCAGGCCGATACGGCTGCCCGGCACCAAATTCAACCGGATTTTCTCGAGGATCAGGTTGTCGTCATAACCGGCGGCGACCTGATCCATCATCAAGATTGGATTTGGTAGGGCGCTAGGCTCGCGGAATTCGAAACTGAATGGGTTATCGAACTGGGCTGGCAGTACTTTTTCCATCCGTTCCAGTGCTTTGATCCGGCTCTGGGCCTGACGGGCTTTGCTGGCTTTGTAGCGGAAGCGGTCGATATATGACTGCATATGCGACATTTGTTTTTGCTGTTTCTGGTACATCGCCTGCTGCAAAACCAATTTTTCTGCCCGTTGGGTCTCAAACGACGAATAGTTACCGGTGTAGCTATTCATGGTTTGGTTTTCAACATGGATGATCCGGTTGACGACTGGGTCGAGGAAGTCGCGGTCATGGGAAATAAGTACCAGCGTGCCACGGTAGTTTTGTAGCCACTTCTCCAGCCACATCACCGCATCGAGATCCAAGTGGTTGGTCGGTTCATCGAGCAACAGCAGATCGGAGCGGCACAGCAGGGCCTGCGCAAGGTTGAGGCGCATACGCCAACCACCCGAGAACTGAGTCAGGTGCCATCGCATCTGTTCTTGCGAAAAGCCAAGGCCGTCCAATAACTCTGCAGCACGGGCGCGGATGCTGTAGCCGCCAATGGCTTCCAGTTTGCCATGGAGTTCAGCCACCTTGTTGCCGTTGTCTGCATGCTCAGCGGCAACAAGATCAGCTTCCAGTTGGCGGAATTCACGGTCACCGTCAATCACATATTCCAGCGCTTCGCGTTCGAGAGCTGGGGTTTCCTGTGCTACCCAGGCGAGCTCCCAGTTGGCCGGATACTGACAGTTGCCCGCATCGACGCTGAGCTCATGCTTGAGTAGGGCAAACAGGGTGGATTTACCACAGCCATTTTTGCCGACCAGACCGACTTTGTCGCCCGGGTGGATAGTCGCTGTGGCTTGATCGAGCAAGACTTTGCCACCGCGTAGAAGTTGGATATCGGAAAAAGTGATCATTGACTGTGTCGGGGGACCCCGCTCCGCAAAAAACTAAATGCAAGAATAAGTGCGGAGTCTACCGCAAAGCGGCGATGACCGCTAATACCACCATACAAGGATAAATAACAAGGATGCGAATGGTTAAAAGTGATTAATCGATCTACTTTGCCTGCAATTATGTATTATGTGGATATAGGTTAATGAAACGTTGTAACTTACGGCGCTATAGGCATATTTTGTCGTATAACAAGGAATGCTATGACAGCAAAAGGACTTCCTCGCATACTCGTGCTCTATGCTCACCCTGATCCAGAGGCCTCGGTCGCCAACAGCGCCATGCTGGCTGCGATTAGTCAGCTTTCCCATGTCACGGTCCATGATCTCTATGCGGCCTATCCTGATTTCTTTATTGATGTCACCTTCGAGCGGGAGCTGGTGAGGGATCACGACATCATTGTTTTCCAGCATCCTCTTTATATGTACTCCTGCCCGTCACTGCTAAAGGAGTGGATTGATGTGGTTCTCTGTAAGGGGTTTGCCCATGGTGAGGGTAACCAAACCACAGGCAAGTATTGGCGCTCGGTGATCACTACAGGTGGGGCAGCGGAAGCTTATACCCCGGATGGCTATAACCGCTGCAGTATGGCGGAAATCCTGCGGCCGTTTGAGCTCAGTGCGATGCTGTGTCGGATGACGTGGCTGCCTCCTTTGGTGTTGCATTGGGCCCGTCGGGTGCCGATTGAGGAGCGCAACCAGCATAGCGAGGACTATCGTCAATGGTTGGAAGCGCCCGGTGCATTGATGGAGGAAGCGAAGTATGGCGAGTGATGTACTGTCAGTCAGCGTCGTGTTCCTTGCCGCAGCGGTAGTCGCTGTGCCTATCGCCCAGCGTTTGGGGCTTGGTTCGGTGCTGGGCTATTTGTTGGCTGGGATCGCGATTGGCCCGTGGGGACTGAGGCTGATCTCCGATGTCGACGCTATTCTCCACTTCTCCGAATTTGGTGTGGTGTTGCTGTTGTTCCTTATCGGGTTAGAGCTGAACCCCAAGAAGCTATGGCAGATGCGCAAACCTATTTTGGGGCTGGGCGGTAGCCAGGTGGTGGTAACTACTTTAGTGATTGCCGCTTTGGTGTTGGTGCTGGCCGGGCAGTCATTTTTGCCGGCGGTGTCATGGCGTGACGCCTTGGTAGTCGGGATGGGACTGGCGTTGTCATCGACGGCCATCGCTTTACGGGTGATTGAAGAGCAGAATCTTGGTGGCAGTGAAACTGGCCAGTCTGGCTTTGCCGTTCTGCTGTTCCAGGATATCGCGGTGATCCCGATGCTGGCGATATTGCCAGTGTTGGCGGGCGGCGGTGGCGGTAGCTGGCTTGATTTTGCTTGGATGATCGGTGGCATTTTGGCCTTGTTGGTCGGTGGACATTTTTTATTGCGTCCACTGTTTCGCTGGGTGGTACTCAGTGGGGTACGCGAGTTGTTTAATGTCGCGGCGTTGCTGCTGGTCATTGGTATTGCCTTGGGGATGCAGTCGCTCGGGCTGTCGATGGCCCTGGGAACTTTCCTTGCCGGGGTGTTGTTGGCCGAGAGTGAATACCGCCATGAGCTGGAAATTGCCATCGAGCCTTTTAAAGGATTATTGCTGGGATTGTTTTTTATCTCGGTCGGCATGGCCGTTAATCTTGGGTTGTTACTGCAGTATCCGCTGCAGATATTGCTAGCTGTTTTTGCGCTGATCAGTATCAAGGGCTTTATCTTATATGGCTTGGCAAGGATCTTCGGTACCCGTGCCAAGTCACGCAGCCAGATGGCAGCGATTTTGAGCCAGGGCGGGGAATTTGCCTTTGTTCTGTTTACTGCAGCTATGGGAGAGGGACTGCTGGGCCGCGAGTTATCGTCTTTCTTGCTGGTGGTGGTGAGTTTGTCGATGATGACGACACCATTGATTTTGTTGTTACAGGACAAGTGGTTCATCCACACCTTCAAAGCGGAAGCCGAGGCTGAACTGGAGTCGGATGTAATTGACCGAGAACCCCGGGTGATCATTACCGGATTTGGTCGCTTTGGACAGGTAGTCGGACGCTTGCTGTTTGCCAACAAGATCCGGGTAACCGTTCTGGAACGCGATCCGAGCCAAATTCAGTTCCTGCGTAAATTTGGTTACAAGGTCTACTACGGTGATGCAACCCAGTTGGATTTACTGCGCGCTGCCGGCGCCGACAAAGCGGAGGCCATTATTATTTGTACTGATGAACCGGATGAAGTGATGGAAGTCGTCGATTTATGCCAGCAGTATTTTCCTAAGCTTAAAGTACTGGCAAGGGCCAGAAGTCGGGTCGAGGCGCACCAGTTGCTCAGTCATGGGGTCGAGAATTTTTCCCGGGAAACTTTTGCTGGTGCCCTTGATTTGGGCCGTCAGGCCCTCATATCTCTTGGCATGCACCCTTATCAGGCCAAGCGGGCTGAGGCACATTTTCGCCGCTTGGATACCACCGCCTTGAGAGATTTACTTCCGCAGCACTCTGAGGATGTCCATCTGGCAACCCGAGCACGTGAAGCGCGCAAAGAGCTGGAAGAGATTTTTGACCGGGAGATGCGGGGGGAGCGCGAACGGCATGATGGCTGGGACTGACAAGTCTCCCTAATTAACACAGAGGCAAGGAGCGAAAGCATGGCCAAGAAGCGATTTATCGCCGGTGCAATCTGTCCAAGCTGTAGTCAGCAGGATACGCTGCGCTGGTGGCAGGAAAATGATGTGGAGCGGGTTGAATGTGTGTCTTGCGGTCATGCCGATGTGAGAGCACCGCAATCGGTCGAGCAGAGCGAGCAACTCTCTTCACAAACCAAACAACAAGTTATCGGTATATTTAAGCCCGAAGACTGATTTGGCTGAACAGCCTTTAAACAGAATATTGGCATCTAGCTGCCATTATCCGGTATCATGCGGGCGAAATCCTTTGATACCCAGTTCAAAATTGGAGTAAACATGAAAGTCGCTAAAGACATCGTAGTAAGCCTGGCTTACCAAGTGAAGACCGAAGAAGGCGTTGTTGTTGATCAGTCGACAACTGAAGCACCTCTTGATTACCTACACGGCCACAACAACCTGATCGTAGGTTTGGAGAAGGCGCTTGAAGGCCGCGAAGCTGGCGACAAGTTTGAAGTGACAGTTGCTCCAGAAGAAGCGTACGGTGAGCACGTGGACGAAATGGTTCAGCGTGTACCGGCTGACGTATTCCAGGGCGTAGACGAAATTACTGTTGGCATGCGTTTCCTAGCTGATACTGATCAGGGTCCAATCCCTGTAGAAGTTACAGAAGTTGACGGTGACCACGTTGTTGTTGACGGCAACCACATGCTAGCGGGTCAGACTTTGACTTTCGGCGTAGAAGTTGTTGCGGTACGAGCTGCGACTGAAGAAGAAGTTGCTCATGGCCATATCCACCAGGGCGGCGGTTGCTGCGGTGGCGGTAGCTGTGGTGATCACGACCACGGTGAGCAGGAAGAAGGCTGCTGCGGCGGCGAAGGCGGCTGCTCTCACTAATCGTTAATGGTTAGTATTAAAAAAGGAAGCCATTGGCTTCCTTTTTTTGTACCCAGCACCGGCTAGTAATGCGGTGGCGGTGTCTCTTCCGACTCGCTGGCCATATTCGATGGCTCTATGCCCTTGACCTTGCCAACCATGAATTTCAACTGGGTCTGCATTTTATCAATCAGGAACTGCTGCTCAGTAAGGGCCTGGTTTAGCTCCTCGATAGTCTGCTCCTGAAAAGCCTGCTTCATTTCAAGCTCGTCGATACGGGCCTGTAGCTGTTCGATTTCTTTCATTGCGTTATTCCGTCGTCCATTGCTGGGCGATACCTGCCGAAGTTCCCGAGACCACATGACCGTCGGGAGTAATGGCCACATCATACACCACCGCTGCTGGGGGTCGAGTATCTTGTTTGGCTGCTGCCTCCCAGCGGCCGAGGTTATCCCCGGTTTGGGTATCCCATAATTCTACCCGTCGGGCAGGGGTGCCAGTAGCAAGCCGCTTGCCGTCATCGGAGAAGCGGGCACTAGATAAAATCTGCTGTCGCAGACGCACGGTCAGTGACGAAATTTGCTCACCGCTTGGTAATTCCCAAATCACGATCTCGTTGCTGCCGTCGGCGGTCATTGCCAGCTTGCCATCACGCTGTAGGGCCACTCGGCTGATCCGACTCTGATGCTCGAACTGCTGGAGGATCTGGCCACTTTGGGTGTCCCACAGATAGGCAGAGTGATCATTTCCTCCTGACAGGGCATAGCGACCATTGGCAGAAATTGCCACCGAATTGACTTTTTCTCGGTGGGCGAGGAACTCTAGCCGTCTTCCGCTGCCCAAGTCGACGTACAGGGCTTTGCTGTTGGACAGGGCAAGCAGGACATGTTGGCCGTTGTTGGCAACGGAAACATCGCGGATCAAACCGTCGGAAATGGACCACAGTCCCTCGGATTGGCCCCAGGCTAGATCCCAGACGGCAAAGTTTTGTGCCGTGGCGGTAATGGCGTAGCGTCCGTTGTCGGATATCTGGCTACTGAGCACCGTATTGTGATGTGGATCTTGAGAACCAAAATCAGCTAACTTTTTGTTTTGCTGTAAATCCCACAGCACGATACCTTGTTGGGCTGAGTGGTAGAGAGCAAACCGTCCGTCCCGGCTCAGGCTGAAACTGGTGGTGCCTTCTGGTGCAAGATCCCAGCGTTGTAACTCTGTACCGGAAAAAAAGCAGCCAGTGAGAATGAAAAGTGCCAAAATGAAGCTGGGCACGTATCTTTTTGTTTGCATTAAGGTCTTGTTCCACTTGGTTAACACATAGTGTCATTTCCTTATGAATATACTGCTGGGCAGTGAATTCATAAGGTGCATATTAGTATATTGATCTACAGTGCTTTTCATACTGCTTGTTGAAAAGGCTGGTGAATGATTTTTGAGGTTTTGCCTCAGTTTAAAATGGAGAAATACATGAAACCTGTTCTAAAGATGTCTGTTTTGGCTGCAACAATCCTGCTAGCTGTAGGCTGCCAAGATGAGAAAGCAGCGGAAACAAAACCGGCAGAGCCTGCAAAAGTAGAGCAGGTCGCAGCGGAAGCCGCACCGGCGACATTTGCTACTGAAGATGACAAAGCTGCTTATGCGATCGGTGCTTCATTGGCCCAATACCTAGCCGCTAACCTAGATCAGCAGAAAGAGCTAGGTTTGGAACTGAGCCGTGAGCAAGTACTTGCCGGTGTGACTGACGTATTTGCTGGCCAGAGCCGTCTAACAACGGAAGAGACTCAGCAGGCGCTTCAGTCGCTGGATCAACGTGTGTCTGAAATGGCGCAGCAGCAAGCACAGGAAGAAGCAGAAAAGAACATTAAGGCAGGTGAAGATTACCGTGCTGAATTCGAGCAGAAAGACGGTGTAGTCAAGACTGATTCAGGCTTGCTTTACCAAGTAGATACTGCCGGTGAAGGTGACAAACCAGCAGCAACAGATACCGTTAAAGTACACTACAAAGGGATGCTAACGGACGGCACTGAGTTCGATAGCTCTTACGCTCGTAACCAGCCTGCGACATTCCCGCTAAACCAAGTGATTTCTGGTTGGACTGAAGGCGTACAGCTAATGCCTGTTGGTTCGAAGTTCACTTTCGTTATCCCGCCAGAGTTGGCTTACGGCTCTCAGGCAAATCCAAGCATTCCTGCTAACTCTACTCTAGTGTTCGAAGTCGAGTTACTAGATATCGTTAAAGCAGAACAGCCAACTGCAGAAGAAACGCAGTAAGTCTCGTCGCTTTACTACCATATTGGTCATTATTAAAAAACCCAGCGAAAGCTGGGTTTTTTTATCATTCTAGTTGTATATGACGTGAAAATGTTCAGGCTAGTGTCTGAAATCTGATAAACTTGCAAGCAAGATTTGAAAATTTATCAATCGCCGTGAAAGATTCTATCTCGGTGAGGCATAGCCCATTCTATTAATTTTTCCCATTTCTGTGGAAAGAAGTTAAATAGAATGGGTAACAGCAAGGAAGATAATCGCGTGGTATCTACTGAAAACTTTGGCTCAGATGTGATGGTCGAGAACGACTTAATTGAGCCGCGTGCTTTTAGCGAGCACGATTACATTATCCTACGTTCTTACGAGGCGGTCGTCGATGGTTTGGCGGCACTGATTGGCCCGTTCTGTGAAATCGTACTTCACTCGCTAGCCGATCTTAATACCTCGGCCATCAAGATCGCCAATGGTGAGAATACCGGTCGTAAGGTCGGTTCGCCTATCACCGATCTTGCCCTGCGCATGCTGCGTGATATCGAAGGCTCAGAACGTAATTTCTCCCGAGCTTACTTTACTCGCGCCAAGGGTGGGGACTTGATGAAGTCGATTACCATTGCTATCCGCAATGGAGATAATGACATCATTGGTCTGCTGTGTATTAACGTCAATTTGGATGCGCCTTTCTCGCAGATCTTACAATCCTTCATGCCAACCGATGAAGCTAAGCAGGCAGCATCGAGCGTTAACTTCGCCAGTGATGTTGATGAGCTTGTGGATCAGACTGTTGAACGCACCATTGAAGAAATTAATGCCGACAAGAATGTCTCGAACAATGCCAAGAATCGTCAGATCGTGATGGAGCTGTACGACAAGGGGATTTTCGATATCAAAGATGCGATCAACCGAGTTGCTGATCGTCTCAATATCTCCAAGCACACGGTATACCTCTACATCCGCCAGCGTAAGACTGAGGATGGCGAAAAATGAGCCTGAACTATGTGCTGGTAGTGGAAGGACCTGTTTACGGGACCCAATCGGCACGATCGGCTTATCAGTTTGCTCAGGCGCTGTTGGCGGAAGGGCATGGTTTGTCGCGGGTTTTTTTCTATCAAGATGGGGTCCATAACGGCTCCGCCTTAACGGCCCCGGCGTCCGACGAGTTTGACTTGGTGGCTGCTTGGCAGCAGTTGGCACAGGAGCATGGCACAGAGTTGCAAACCTGCGTGGCTGCCGCCTTGCGTCGGGGGGTCATTAGCCCACAGGAAGCTGAGCAGAATCAGTTGGCGGGCAGCAACCTAGCCACAGGTTTTGAGCAAGCAGGCCTCGGCGGGTTGGCTGAAGCGATGCTGACGGCTGATCGCGTCATTCAATTTTAACGGGATAGTCATGACAACGTTAGGTTTTGTATTCCGCCACGCGCCACATGGTATTGCCTCGGGACGCGAGGGGTTGGATGCTGTGTTGGCCACGTCGGCCTATAGTGAAGATATTTCGCTTTTCTTTCATGGTGACGGTGTTTACCAGTTACTTGATGGGCAGCAGCCGCAGGGGATCCTGTCACGTGATTATATTGTTACGTTCAAGATGTTAGAACTTTATGATATCGAGCAGGTTTATGTCTGCCGCCAATCGCTGCAGACGCGCGGGCTAACTGTCGATGATTTGCTTATCGATGTGATTGAGTGCGAGCCGGCTGTATTCTCCGAACACCTCCATGCCTGCCAGCGCGTTTTGACGTTCTAATTTTTTCCATCTTTAGCACAACCAACAAAACCATATTCACTCAGGCATAGTTTCGAGGCACAGACAGTATGCTGCATATTTTTACCCGCTCCCCATTCCAGTCTCAAGCCTTCAGCGAAGCTAGGGCGATAATCAGCAAAAATGACTCGATTTTACTGATCCAAGACGCAGTAATCGCTGCGACGGTAGAAAATAGCCCAATTTTTCAGTTTAACGATGCCGGCGTAAAAATTTATTTACTGTCTGAGGATATCATTGCCAGAGGACTGCAAGGCAAGCTTAGGCTTGATATTGATGTTATTGATTATAAAGGGTTTGTTGGGTTGACTGTTGATAATGAAACCCAGATGAAATGGGTTTGATAGGGACTCTCAAACCTTGGAAAACCAGTGGATATTTGGTTGATTAAGAAATAATCATTTAATTGATCGCTGGTTACATCTTGACACCCTTGGGTGCGATGCCTAAAATTTCGCGTCCTCCTGTTGTTGGGAGGCAGATTTTTCATCTTTACGAAAGTAATATTTCAGGAGCTATTTAATGGCAACTATTAACCAGTTGGTACGTAAGCCACGTGCTAAGCAAGTTGTAAAAAGCAACGTGCCTGCACTAGAAGCGTGCCCACAGAAGCGTGGTGTATGTACTCGTGTATACACTACTACTCCTAAGAAACCTAACTCAGCATTACGTAAAGTATGTCGTGTTCGTCTAACAAACGGTTTCGAAGTAACATCATACATCGGCGGTGAAGGTCACAACCTTCAGGAGCACTCAGTTGTTCTTATCCGTGGTGGTCGTGTTAAAGATTTGCCAGGTGTGCGTTACCACACCGTTCGTGGTGCACTTGACTGTGCAGGCGTTAACGACCGTAAGAAAGGTCGTTCTAAGTACGGTGTGAAGCGTCCTAAGTCTTAATGGATTCCGTTAAGTAAGGCCAAACACTAAAATTATTTAATTTTGAAGAAACTGTAAAGTTTTGGATAACCTGAAGACACAACGGAGATTTCCATGCCACGTCGTCGCGTAATTGGTCAGCGTAAGATCCTTCCAGATCCAAAGTTCAAATCTGAGCTGCTGGCAAAATTCGTCAACATCCTAATGGTTGACGGTAAAAAATCTACTGCAGAAAAAATTGTTTACTCTGCACTAGAAACTATGGCTGAGCGTTCTGGTGAAGAACACCTAGCTGTATTCGAAAAAGCTCTTGAAAATGTACGTCCAGCGGTAGAAGTTAAATCTCGCCGTGTGGGTGGTTCAACTTACCAGGTGCCTGTAGAAGTACGTCCAGTACGTCGTAACGCACTAGCTATGCGTTGGTTGGTTGAAGCTGCGCGTAAGCGTGGTGAAAAATCTATGGCTCAGCGTCTAGCAGGCGAAATGCTTGATGCGGCTGACAACAAAGGTTCTGCTGTTAAGAAACGTGAAGACGTTCACCGTATGGCAGACGCGAACAAAGCGTTCGCACATTACCGCTGGTAATTTACCCGGTAATACAAATAGGGCGCGGCAAGCTTTGCTTGTCGCGCCTAAACCATACTCTAAGGACCCCCTTAGTAAGAGGATACTGCCGTGGCTCGTAAAACGCCTATCGAGCGCTACCGTAACATCGGTATTTGTGCTCACGTTGACGCCGGTAAAACAACAACTACCGAGCGTATCCTGTTTTATACAGGTTTATCTCACAAAATTGGTGAGGTTCACGACGGCGCAGCTACCATGGACTGGATGGAGCAGGAGCAGGAACGTGGTATCACCATCACATCTGCTGCGACTACCACCTTCTGGCGTGGTATGGAAGCTCAGTTCCCTGAACACCGCGTAAACATCATTGATACCCCAGGACACGTTGACTTTACTATCGAAGTAGAGCGTTCATTACGTGTACTTGATGGTGCTGTTGTTGTTTTCTGTGGCTCTTCGGGTGTTGAGCCTCAGTCTGAAACCGTTTGGCGTCAGGCTGATAAGTACGAAGTGCCGCGTATGGTTTTCGTAAACAAGATGGACCGAGCTGGTGCTGACTTCCTTCGTGTTGTTGACCAGATCAAAAACCGTCTTGGTGCGAGTCCAGTGCCAATTCAATTGAATATCGGTGCTGAAGAAGAATTTAAAGGCGTTGTTGACCTTATCAAGATGAAGGCTATCAACTGGGATGAATCTGATCAGGGTATGTCATTTACCTATGAAGATATTCCAGCTGACATGGTTGAGCTTGCTGAGGAATGGCGTCAGAACCTGGTTGAATCAGCTGCGGAAGCAACTGAAGAGCTGATGGACAAGTACCTTGAAGAAGGTGAGTTGTCTGAAGCGGAAATTAAAGCCGGTCTTCGCCAGCGTACGCTAGCGAACGAGATCGTGCTTGCAACCTGTGGTTCAGCATTTAAAAACAAAGGTGTTCAGGCTGTACTTGATGCAGTGATTGAATTCCTGCCTTCGCCAACGGAAGTGAAAGCTATCCGCGGTGAAGACGAAGACGGTAACGAAGTTGAGCGCCATTCAAGCGATGATGAACCATTTTCAGCGCTAGCGTTCAAAATCGCAACCGACCCATTCGTTGGCACCTTGACCTTCATGCGTGTTTATTCTGGAGTTGTAAATACTGGCGACACCGTCTACAACTCTGTAAAAGAAAAACGCGAGCGTTTCGGACGTATCGTACAGATGCATTCGAACAAACGTGAAGAAGTGAAAGAAATCCGTGCCGGTGATATCGCAGCGGCGATCGGCCTGAAGAATGTCACTACCGGTGACACTCTATGTGACCAAAACCATAAAGTGGTTCTTGAGCGCATGGAATTCCCAGAGCCTGTAATCCAAATTGCTGTTGAGCCTCGTTCTCAAGCTGACCAAGAAAAAATGGGTATTGCGCTAGGTAAACTGGCGGCAGAAGACCCATCGTTCCGTGTCGAAACCGACGAGGAATCTGGTCAAACCTTGATTTCAGGTATGGGTGAGCTTCACTTAGATATCATCGTAGATCGTATGAAGCGCGAATTCAGCGTTGAGTGTAACGTTGGTAAGCCTCAGGTTGCATATCGTGAAACTATCCGTGGTAAAACGGAAGTGGAAGGGAAATTTGTGCGCCAGTCAGGTGGTCGCGGCCAGTATGGTCACGTATGGCTGAAAATCGAACCATCGGAGCCTGATGAAGGTTTCGTGTTCGTGGACGAAGTCGTTGGTGGTGTGGTACCGAAAGAGTACATTGGTGCTGTTTCTAAAGGTATCGAAGAGCAGATGAACAACGGTGTGCTTGCAGGCTATCCTGTAATGGATGTCAAAGCGACCTTGTTTGACGGTTCTTACCATGACGTTGACTCCAACGAAATGGCATTTAAGATTGCCGGCTCTATGGCTTTCAAGAAGGGGGCGCTAGAAGCTCAACCCGTTATTCTTGAGCCATTGATGAAGGTTGAAGTAACCACTCCGGAAGACTGGATGGGTGATGTTGTTGGTGACCTTAATCGTCGCCGCGGCATGATCGAAGGTATGGATGAAGGCCCTGCTGGCCTGAAAATTGTCCGTGCCAAAGTACCGCTTTCGGAAATGTTTGGTTACGCAACTGACCTGCGTTCAGCGACCCAGGGTCGAGCGTCATACTCAATGGAATTCAGCCAATACGCTGATGTTCCAAAGAATGTCGCCGATGCTATCATCGCCGAGCGTGGTTAATCGCAAGATCTATATTGCGCCAATGGCTGTTGGCGCATAAAATAGCAACTTCTGGCACGTCCCATATTTTTGTCAATGGGGCGTATCACAACTAGGAAGGAACACGATCGTGTCTAAAGAAAAATTTGAACGCGTAAAACCGCACGTAAACGTTGGTACTATCGGCCACGTTGACCACGGTAAAACAACTCTAACTGCTGCTATCTGTACTACGCTTGCAAAAGTGTACGGTGGCCAAGCTAAAGACTTCGCATCTATCGATAACGCTCCAGAAGAGCGCGAGCGTGGTATCACAATCTCTACTTCTCACGTAGAGTACGATACTCCAACTCGTCACTACGCACACGTAGACTGCCCAGGACACGCCGATTACGTTAAAAACATGATCACTGGTGCTGCTCAGATGGATGGTGGTATCCTAGTTGTTGCTGCAACTGATGGCCCTATGCCTCAGACTCGTGAGCACATCCTACTAGGCCGTCAGGTTGGTATCCCTTACATCATCGTGTTCATGAACAAGTGTGACATGGTTGATGACGAAGAGCTTCTAGAGCTAGTTGAGATGGAAGTTCGTGAACTTCTTTCTGAGTACGAATTCCCAGGTGATGACTGCCCAGTAATCATGGGTTCTGCTCTTGGCGCTCTAAACGGCGAGAAAGAGTGGGAAGACAAGATTGTTGAACTAGCTGAAGCTCTAGATAACTACATCCCAGAGCCAGAGCGTGCAATCGATCTACCATTCATCCTTCCTATCGAAGATGTATTCTCAATCCAGGGCCGTGGTACTGTTGTTACTGGTCGTGTTGAGCAAGGTATCATCACTGTAGGTGACGAAGTAGAAATCATCGGTATCAAAGACACTACTACAACTACTTGTACTGGTGTTGAGATGTTCCGTAAGCTTCTTGACGAAGGCCGTGCTGGTGAGAACGTTGGTGTTCTTCTACGTGGTACTAAGCGTGACGAAGTTGAGCGTGGCCAGGTTCTTGCTAAGCCAGGTTCAATCACTCCACACACTACTTTCACTTCAGAAATCTATGTTCTTTCTAAAGATGAAGGCGGTCGTCACACTCCTTTCTTCAAAGGTTACCGTCCACAGTTCTACTTCCGTACAACTGACGTAACAGGTACTATCGAGCTACCTGAAGGCGTAGAAATGGTAATGCCTGGTGATAACATCTCTATGACTGTTACTCTAATCGCACCTATCGCGATGGACGAAGGTCTACGTTTTGCTATCCGTGAAGGTGGCCGTACAGTTGGTGCTGGTGTTGTTGCAACTATCGTTGCTTAATAACGCTTAGTACAAACTCTGTACTAAAAAAGGGAGCTTCGGCTCCCTTTTTGTTTTTCTCTCGCATCTAAAATGAAAGCCTCTGCCTTGATTGGTTTACTCCTCTGTAGTTATATTTCATAAAAGCATAAACGTATCATCTTAAACCCCAAATTGTTCTAATAAGCGAGATGATTGCAACTGGTAATGCAAACAATTCTTGTTTATATTCTATCCATTATATTGAGATGATGGTAAGACGATGTACGTTTGCTTGTGCCACGGAATTTCCGATAAGAAAATAATGAAGCTGGCTGAGCAGCACGGGATCAGCGATATCCGCGGGATCCGCCAAGTTACCCCCCTTGGCTCGCAGTGTGGTAAGTGTATCCGCCAAGCGAAGGAAGTTCTTGAGCAGGTAACTATCATCCAGTACAAAAAAGCCAGTTAATAACGGCTTTATCACATCGTGTCTTTTGACACTCTTCTAATCAGTTCTATGCTTATGGGAACTGACAGAGGAGCGTTTTGCAATGAAAGCTGATCCGAAAATCATCCAACACCTCAACAAAGTCCTCGGTAACGAATTGGTCGCCATCAATCAGTATTTTCTCCATGCCCGAATGTACAAAGACTGGGGCTTGAAACATCTTGCCGACAAGGAATACCATGAGTCGATAGATGAGATGAACCACGCGGATCATTTAATCGAACGTATCTTGTTTCTCGAAGGGTTGCCCAACTTGCAAGATCTCGGCAAGCTTAATATCGGCGAAGATACTCAGGAGATGCTCGAGTGTGACCTGGCACTGGAGATGGCCGCGATTCCGGATCTGCGTGATGCCATTGCTTACTCAGAAGAGGTAAGGGATTATGTATCACGCGACTTGTTCCAAGATATCCTCGAAGATGAAGAGGAACATGTCGACTGGCTCGAAACCCAACTCGGGCTGATAGAAAAAGTCGGGATTGCCAATTACAACCAGGCCCAGATCATCGACGAAGATGAGGGATAGGGGAACTCCATAAATCTTTATGAATCCTTGCTCTTGAGCAGGGATTTTTTATATATGTAGGGGAGCAAGAGCGGATTCTAGAAATTAAGCTCATCGCAACAACATCTTAGCCTCATCTTTGTTTAATTTTCCGACAAGGGTTGCGTTCGAAACTGTGATCTGTATAATGCCCTCCACTGCCTGAGGATATAAGTTCTTGTAAGTGCGGTTGTGAACCAATAAGCGTTGAGGAAGAAACTGCTGAGCAGTTTATAAATGTATACTCTGACTTATGTTCGCAGTCATTAAATTGACTGACAATGTATCCGATAGGGATACTACGTTCACATAAATCAATCGGCATTCTCTCGTCTATACGAGGTTGAGTGGCGATATTGTTTGTGTAATTTTTATTATTGGAGCTCTGTCTCATGCAGAACCAACGTATTCGTATCCGCCTTAAGGCGTTCGATCACCGTTTGATCGATCAGTCGACTGCGGAAATCGTTGAAACAGCTAAGCGTACTGGCGCGCAGGTTAAGGGTCCAATCCCTCTACCTACTCGTAAAGAACGCTTCACTGTTCTTGTATCTCCTCACGTTAATAAGGACGCACGTGACCAGTACGAAATTCGTACTCACAAGCGCCTTATCGACATCGTTGAGCCAACAGACAAAACTGTTGACGCTCTTATGCGTCTAGATCTAGCTGCTGGCGTTGATGTCCAGATCAGCCTAGGTTAAGAGGAGATAAGAGAATGATTGGTCTAATCGGTCGTAAAGTGGGCATGACCCGCGTATTTACCGAAGATGGCGTTTCTATCCCAGTAACTGTGGTTGAAGTTGAAGCTAACCGCGTTTCTCAGGTTAAATCTGTAGAAACTGACGGCTACAACGCAATCCAGGTAACTACTGGTTCAAAGAAAGCTAACCGTGTTTCTAAGCCAGAAGCTGGCCACTTTGCGAAAGCAGGTGTTGAAGCAGGTCGCGGTCTTTGGGAATTCCGTCTAGAGAACAACGAAGAGTTCGCTGTTGGCGCTGAGCTAACTGTTGAGCTGTTCAACGAAATTAAAAAAGTAGACGTTACTGGTACATCTAAGGGTAAAGGTTTCCAAGGTGCTGTTAAGCGCTGGAACTTCCGTACTCAAGATATGACTCACGGTAACTCCTTGTCTCACCGCGCTCCGGGTTCAATTGGCCAATGTCAAACTCCAGGTCGCGTATTTAAAGGCAAGAAAATGGCTGGTCACATGGGTGCTGAGCGTGTAACGACTCAAAACCTAGAGATCGTACGTGTTGACGCTGAGCGTAATCTGCTTCTTATTAAAGGTGCAGTACCAGGCTCAACAGGTGGCAACGTGATCGTCAAACCAGCTGTTAAAGCGTAACGTCGAGGAGTTAGTAATGGAATTGGTAGTCAAAGGCGCTGATGCGCTAACTGTCTCCGAAACTACTTTTGGGCGTGACTTCAATGAAGCGCTTGTACACCAAGTAGTTGTTGCTTTTGCAGCAGGTGCTCGTCAAGGTACACGTGCTCAGAAGACTCGTTCTGACGTTTCTGGTGGTGGTGCTAAACCATGGCGCCAGAAAGGTACAGGTCGCGCTCGTGCAGGTACAATCCGTAGCCCGCTATGGCGTACCGGTGGTGTAACTTTCGCTGCTCGTCCACAGGACCACAGCCAGAAAGTTAACAAGAAAATGTACCGCGGTGCTATGAAGAGCATTCTTTCTGAGCTAGTTCGTCAAGAGCGTCTAATCGTTGTTGATGAGTTCTCTGTAGAAGCACCTAAAACTAAAGCGCTAGTAGCTAAGCTTTCTGAGCTTGAGCTAACTGATGCGCTGATCGTAACTGGCGAACTAGATGAGAATCTATTCCTAGCTGCACGTAACCTATACAAAGTAGACGTACGTGACGCGAAGGCAATTGACCCAGTTAGCTTGATCGCTTTCGATAAAGTTGTGATGACTGCAGCAGCAGTTAAAGCAGTTGAGGAGATGCTAGCATGATCACTGAAGAGCGTATTTTAAAAGTTCTACGTGCTCCGCACATCTCTGAAAAAGCAACTATGGCTGCTGAAAACGGTAACACTATCGTATTCAAAGTAGCTAAAGATGCGACAAAGAAAGAGATCAAAGCAGCAGTTGAAAAACTGTTCGAGGTTGAAGTTAAGTCTGTAAATACTCTTATCACTAAGGGTAAGACCAAGCGTCAAGGTATGCGTCAAGGCCGTCGTTCAGACGTTAAGAAAGCCTACGTTATCCTGAAAGAAGGTCAAGACATCGACTTCGCTGGCAGTGCAGAGTAAGGCTAGGAGCAAAGAAGAATGGCTATTGTAAAATGTAAGCCGACTTCCCCAGGTCGTCGCCACGTAGTTAAAGTGGTTAACTCTGACCTGCATAAGGGTAAGCCGTACGCACCACTACTAGAGAAAAAATCTAAGTCAGGTGGTCGTAACAACAACGGTCGTATTACAGTACGTCACATCGGTGGTGGTAACAAAAATGCTTACCGTATCATCGATTTCAAACGTACTAAAGACGGTATCCCAGCGAAAGTTGAGCGTCTAGAATACGATCCAAACCGTAGCGCAAATATTGCTCTAGTTCTGTACGCAGACGGTGAGCGCCGCTACATTATCGCACCTAAAGGTATTCAGGCTGGTGACACTATCCAGTCTGGCGCAGATGCTGCTATCAAAGTTGGTAACACACTACCAATGCGCAACATCCCAGTAGGTTCAACAGTACACTGTGTTGAGCTTAAGCCTGGTAAAGGTGCTCAGCTGGCTCGTTCAGCTGGTGCATACGCTCAGATCATTGCACGTGCAGGCACTTATGTGACTCTACGTCTACGTTCTGGTGAAATGCGTAAAGTTCTTTCTGAAGGTCGTGCGACCCTAGGTGAAGTTGGTAATGCAGAACACATGCTACGTGAGCTAGGTAAAGCTGGTGCTTCACGCTGGCGCGGTGTTCGTCCAACTGTACGTGGTGTTGTAATGAACCCAGTTGATCACCCACATGGTGGTGGTGAAGGCCGTACTTCTGGTGGCCGTCACCCTGTTTCACCTTGGGGTGTTCCAACTAAGGGTTACAAGACTCGTAAGAACAAGCGTACCGACAAGTACATCGTACGTCGTCGTAACAAGTAATTTTAAAGAGGATACGCCATGCCACGTTCTCTCAAGAAAGGTCCATTTATTGACCTACACTTGCTGAAGAAGGTAGAGAAAGCGTTGGAAAGCGGTGACAAGAAGCCTGTAAAGACTTGGTCCCGTCGCTCAATGATCATCCCTCAGATGATCGGTTTGACCATCGCTGTCCATAATGGTCGTCAGCACGTTCCTGTTTTCGTTTCTGAAGAAATGATCGGTCACAAGCTAGGCGAATTTGCACCAACACGCACTTACCGCGGCCACGCTGCGGATAAGAAAGCTAAGAAGCGCTAAGGAGTAAGTAATGGAAGCTATCGCTAAACATCGCTTTGCTCGCATTTCGCCGCAGAAAGCTCGTTTGGTTGCAGATCAACTGCGCGGTAAGCCAGTTGCTCAAGCTCTAGAAATTCTTCAGTTCAGCAACAAGAAAGCTGCTGATCTAATTAAGAAAGTTCTAGAGTCAGCTATCGCTAACGCAGAACACAACGAAGGCGCAGATATTGATGATCTATCAGTAGCTAAAATCTTCGTTGACGAAGGTCCTACCATGAAGCGTATTATGCCTCGTGCTAAAGGCCGTGCCGATCGCATCTTGAAGCGTTCTAGCCACATCACTGTTGTTGTAGCAGACCGCTAAGAGACTAGGAGAGAAAGCAATGGGTCAAAAAGTACATCCTAATGGTATTCGTCTTGGCATCGTTAAGCCATGGAATACCACTTGGTTTGCTAACAGCCAAGAGTTCGCTGACAACCTAGACGGCGACTTCAAGGTACGTCAGTTCCTTACTAAGGAACTAGCAAAAGCGTCTCTTTCACGTATCGTTATCGAGCGTCCTGCTAAGAGCATCCGTGTGACTATTCACACTGCTCGTCCAGGCGTTGTTATCGGTAAGAAAGGCGAAGACGTAGAGAAACTACGTGCTCGCGTTTCAAAGATCGCTGGTGTTCCAGCACAGATCAACATCGCGGAAGTACGTAAGCCTGAGCTAGACGGCAAACTAGTAGCAGACAGCATCTCGTCTCAGCTAGAGCGTCGCGTTATGTTCCGTCGCGCTATGAAGCGTGCAGTTCAGAACGCTATGCGCCTTGGCGCTAAAGGTATCAAAGTAGAAGTAAGCGGTCGTCTAGGCGGCGCTGAAATCGCACGTTCTGAGTGGTACCGTGAAGGTCGTGTACCTCTACACACTCTTCGTGCTGACATTGATTACGCAACTTCTTCGGCTCACACCCAGTACGGTGTAATTGGCGTTAAAGTTTGGATCTTCAAAGGTGAAGTTCTAGGCGGCATGCCAGTAGAAGAGCCAAAGGCTGACAAGCCTAAGAAGCAGCGCAAAGGCCGTAAATAAGGAGTTTATAGATGCTGCAACCTAAACGCACTAAATTCCGCAAGACCTTTAAAGGTCGTAACCGCGGTCTAGCGAACGGCACTGACGTAAGCTTCGGTACATTTGGTCTTAAAGCAGTCGGCCGTGGCCGTATCACTGCTCGCCAGATCGAAGCAGCGCGTCGTGCGATGACTCGTCACATCAAACGTCAGGGTCAAATCTGGATTCGTATCTTCCCAGACAAACCAATTACATCTAAGCCTCTTGAAGTTCGTCAAGGTAAAGGTAAGGGTAACGTTGAGTACTGGGTAGCACAAATCCAACCTGGTAAAGTTCTGTATGAGATGGATGGTGTTTCTGAAGAGCTAGCACGTGAAGCATTTAAACTTGCTGCACGTAAGCTACCTATCAAAACAACATTCGTAACTAAGGCGGTGATGTGATGAACGCACAAGATCTGCGCGCTAAAAGCGTTGAAGAGCTGAATGCTGAGCTTGTGAACCTACTGCGCGAGCAGTTCAACCTGCGCATGCAGGCTGCAACTGGTCAACTGCAGCAGACTCACACTCTGAAATCAGTACGTCGCGATATCGCACGTGTTAAAACCGTTCTGACTGAGAAGGCTGGCGCATAATGAGCGATCAAATTCGTACTCAGCTTGGTCGTGTTGTTAGCAACAAAGGCGATAAGTCTATTGTTGTTGCAATCGAGCGTAAAGTGAAGCACCCGATCTACGGTAAGTACATCACTCGCACGACTAAACTTCACGCACATGACGAAAACAATGAGTGTAGCCAAGGCGACACAGTTGAAGTTCGTGAGTGCCGTCCACTGTCTAAGACTAAGTCTTGGACACTGGTACGCGTAGTTGAAAAAGCTCGCGTTTAAGCGAACTTAACTACGATTTAACATAACGGCCCCGAGAAATTTTGGGGCCGTTCATTTTTTGTCTACCCATCGTCCGAAAATGGTGTTATTATTCGCCGCCTTTGAAGAAAAGGCAAAACGGCTCGAGATGGGTCAAGATGTTTAAAATTAGCGGAGCACTAACATGATCCAAATGCAAAGTATGCTTGACGCAGCCGATAACTCCGGCGCTCGTAGCGTAATGTGTATTAAGGTTCTGGGTGGTTCACACCGTCGCTATGCACATATCGGTGATGTCATCAAGGTTACTGTTAAGGAAGCAATTCCTCGCGGTAAAGTTAAGAAAGGTGACGTTCTGAAAGCGGTGGTTGTGCGCACTCGTAAAGGCGTACGTCGTCCAGACGGCTCTGTCATTCGCTTTGACCGTAATGCTTGCGTATTGTTGAACGACAACACTGAGCAACCAATCGGTACTCGTATTTTCGGCCCAGTGACTCGTGAGCTTCGTGGCGATAAGTTCATGAAGATCGTTTCACTTGCGCCTGAAGTACTGTAAGGAGTAACGCAAATGGCAGCTAAAATCCGTCGTAACGACGAAGTTATCGTTCTTACTGGTAAAGATAAAGGTAAGAAAGGTAAAGTAACTAAGGTTCTAGCAACCGGTAAAGTAATCGTTGAAGGTATCAACCTTGTTAAAAAGCACCAGAAGCCGGTACCGGCTATGGGCGTACAAGGTGGCATCGTTGAACAAGAAGCAGCAATTGATGCTTCTAACGTTGCAATCGTTAACGGTGAAGGTAACGCGGACCGTGTAGGCTTCCGATTCGAAGACGACAAAAAAGTTCGTTTCTTCAAATCGACTGGCGAAACTATCAAGTAATTTTTGGAGTAGTACAATGGCGAAACTGCATGATTACTACAAAGAGACTCTAGTTAAAGAACTTGCTGAAAAGTTCGAATACCAGAGTATCATGCAAGTCCCAAGGATCGAAAAGATCACACTTAACATGGGTGTGGGCGATGCGATCAACGACAAGAAGCTTCTAGAGAATGCTGCTGCTGACATGACTGCTATTGCAGGTCAGAAGCCGCTTATCACTGTAGCTCGTAAGTCTGTTGCTGGCTTTAAGATCCGTGAGGGCTACCCTATTGGCTGTAAAGTAACTCTACGTGGCGAACGCATGTGGGACTTCTTTGAGCGTCTAATTTCTATTGCTGTACCTCGTATTCGTGATTTCCGTGGTCTAAACCCGAAATCATTCGATGGTCGTGGTAACTACAGCATGGGCGTTCGTGAGCAGATCATCTTCCCAGAAATCGATTACGATAAAGTAGATCGTGTACGTGGTCTTGATATCACTATCACAACTTCTGCTAAATCTGACGAAGAAGCTCATGCTCTACTGTCTGCTTTTAACTTCCCATTCCGTAAGTAAAAGTAAGGGTTACTAATGGCTAAAGAATCAATGAAGGCACGCGAAGCTAAACGTGCCAAGCTAGCAGTAAAGTTCGCTGAAAAGCGTGCGGCACTAAAAGCTCTAATTAGCGACGTGAATGCGTCTGAAGAAGATCGCTGGAATGCAGTGCTTAAACTTCAGTCACTACCACGTGATTCTGCGAAGTCTCGTCAGCGTAACCGCTGTAACCAGACTGGACGTCCACACGGCTACCTACGTAAGTTTGGTCTTAGCCGTATCAAGGTTCGTGAAGCTTGCATGAAAGGCGAGATTCCGGGTCTGCGTAAGGCTAGCTGGTAATCCCAGTTATCCAATTTAGAATCACGGAGTATTGACTTATGAGCATGCAAGATCCGATCTCGGATATGCTGACCCGTCTTCGTAACGGTCAGGCAGCGAAAAAAGTTGCTGTTAAAATGCCATCTTCAAAAATGAAAGTTGCTATTGCAGCTCTTCTTAAAGAAGAAGGTTTCGTGGCTGACTACACTGTATCTGGTGAAGTTAAGCCTGAGCTAGAAGTTACTCTTAAGTACTTCGAAGCTAACCCAGTTATCGAGCAAATCCAACGTGTATCACGTCCTGGTCTGCGCATCTACAAGAAAAAAGATGCTCTTCCATCAGTGATGGGTGGCCTTGGTATTGCTGTTGTATCCACTTCCAAGGGTCTTATGACCGACCGCGCTGCTCGCAAAGCGGGTCTTGGCGGTGAGATTATCTGCTACGTAGCATAATAGGAGTAGGAAATGTCTCGTGTTGCAAAAGCACCAGTAGTTATTCCTGCCGGCGTAGAAGTTAAACTCAACGGTCAGGAAATCACTGTTAAAGGTGGTAAGGGCGAACTAGTTCGCGTTATCAACGAAGCAGTTGTATTGTCCCAGGAAGAAAACACCATCACTTTCGGTCCTCGTGAAGGATTCGATAAGGCTTGGGCTCAAGCAGGTACTGCTCGTGCACTAGTTAACAACATGGTTGTTGGTGTTACTGAAGGCTATACTAAGAAGCTTACTTTGAAGGGTGTAGGTTACCGTGCTGCCATTAAAGGCAACTCTGTAGCGCTAACTCTAGGCTTCTCTCACCCAGTTGAGCACGAATTACCAGCAGGTATCAAAGCTGAATGTCCATCACAAACTGAAATCGTACTAACTGGTACTGATAAGCAGGTTGTTGGTCAAGTAGCGGCTGATATTCGCGCTTACCGTAGCCCTGAGCCTTACAAAGGCAAAGGTGTTCGTTACGCCGATGAAATCGTGCGTACTAAAGAAGCTAAGAAGAAGTAAGGTAACACTATGGATAAGAAAGCATCTCGTATCCGTCGTGCGACCCGAGCACGTCGTAAGATTGCTGAACTGGGCGCAACTCGCCTAGTTGTACACCGTACTCCACGTCACGTGTACGCTCAGGTAATCGCACCAAATGGCTCTGAGGTAATCGCTGCCGCTTCTACCGTAGAAAAGGCGATTCGCGAACAGGTTAAGAGTACTGGTAACAAAGACGCTGCTGCAGCTGTAGGTAAAGCTATTGCTGAGCGCGCGATTGAAAAAGGCATCTCTAACGTTGCATTCGATCGTTCTGGTTTCCAATACCACGGCCGTGTAGCTGCTCTTGCAGAAGCTGCTCGTGAAGCTGGTCTGAAATTCTAAGGTAGGCGGAAGATGGCTAACGAAAAAACACAATCAGATTTGAATGAAAAGCTGATCGCTGTTAACCGTGTATCTAAGACGGTTAAAGGCGGACGCATTTTCAGCTTTACTGCACTAACAGTAGTTGGTGACGGTAACGGTCGCATCGGTTTTGGTTACGGTAAGGCACGTGAAGTTCCTGCTGCAATCCAGAAAGCGATGGAAAAAGCACGTCGTAACATGGTTACTGTTGCACTAAACGACGGTACTCTACACCACGCTGTTAAAGGTCGCCACACTGGTTCTAAAGTGTACATGCAGCCTGCATCAGAAGGTACTGGTATCATCGCCGGTGGTGCAATGCGTGCAGTGCTAGAAGTTGCGGGTATCCGTAACGTACTAGCTAAAGCATACGGTTCTACTAACCCAATCAACGTTGTTCGCGCAACAATTGATGGTCTAAGTGGAATGAACTCTCCAGAAATGATCGCTGCTAAGCGTGGTCTTTCTGTTAAAGAAATTCTGGAGTAATCGACATGGCTAAAACTATTAAAGTAACCCAAACAAAGAGCTCTATCGGTCGTTTGCCGAAGCATAAAGCATCTTTGCGTGGCCTAGGCCTTCGTCGCATCAACCACACTGTAGAACTTGAAGACACACCGTGCGTACGCGGTATGATCAACAAAGTTTTCTACATGGTTAAAGTTGAGGAGTAATCAGTATGCGTTTGAATACTCTATCTCCGGCTGCTGGTTCTAAGCCTTCTGCGAAGCGCGTAGGCCGTGGTATCGGTTCAGGTCTGGGTAAAACTTGTGGCCGTGGTCACAAAGGTCAGAAATCACGTTCAGGTGGTTCTGTACGTCCAGGCTTCGAAGGCGGTCAAATGCCTTTGAAACAGCGTCTACCAAAATTCGGTTTTACTTCTCGCAAGAGCCTTGTAACAGCTGAAGTTCGTCTAGGTGAACTAGCGAAAGTTGAAGGTGACGTAGTAAGTCTTGAAACTCTTAAGGCTGCGAACCTAATCACTAAGAACATCGAGTTCGTGAAAGTTGTACTTTCTGGTGAGATTGCTCGCACTGTAACAGTTAAAGGTCTACGCGTTACTAAAGGCGCTAAAGCTGCTATCGAAGCTGCAGGCGGTAAAATCGAGGAATAATTAACTCGAGGATGAGGTACAGATGGCTAAACAACCAGGACAAGATTTTCGTAGCGCCCAAGGTGGCCTAGCAGAGCTTAAGGTTCGCCTATTATTCGTTTTAGGTGCTATCTTAATTTTCCGAGCAGGCTCTTTTGTGCCTATTCCTGGTATTGACGCTGCTGTACTTGCCGATCTGTTCGAACAGCAAAAGGGTACCGTCATTGAACTGTTTAACATGTTCTCTGGCGGTGCACTTGAGCGTGCTTCCATCTTAGCACTGGGTATCATGCCGTATATCTCGGCATCGATCATTGTCCAGCTGCTAACGGTTGTTCACCCGGCATTAGCCGAGTTGAAGAAGGAAGGGGAGTCTGGTCGTCGTAAGATTAGCCAGTACACCCGTTACGGCACGCTTGTTTTGGCAACCTTCCAAGCAATTGGTATTGCAACGGGGTTACCAAGTATGATTCCGGGTCTGGTTATTAACCCTGGCCTTGGATTCTACTTTGTTGCGGTCGTCAGTTTGGTTACCGGTACCATGTTCTTGATGTGGTTGGGTGAACAGATTACGGAGCGTGGCATAGGTAACGGTATATCTGTGATTATTTTCACTGGTATCGTTGCAGGTTTGCCGCCAGCTATTGGACAGACAGTGGAGCAAGCGCGTCAAGGTGAATTGCACGTACTTCTTCTACTATTGATTGCAGTGATTTCTTTCGCTGTCATTTACTTCGTAGTGTTCATGGAACGTGGTCAGCGTCGTATCGTCGTTAACTACGCCAAACGTCAGCAAGGCCGTCGTGTTTTTGCTGCGCAGAGCACTCACTTGCCGTTGAAAATCAACATGGCAGGGGTAATTCCAGCGATTTTTGCATCAAGCATTATTCTGTTTCCGGGCACACTGGCTCAGTGGTTCGGTCAGAATGAAAACCTAGGTTGGCTAAGTGATATTTCGCTAGCACTCAGCCCAGGTCAGCCACTTTATGTGATGCTTTATGCTGCTGCGATTATTTTCTTCTGTTTCTTCTATACCGCGTTGGTGTTTAACCCTCGCGAGACAGCTGACAACTTGAAGAAGTCTGGTGCGTTCGTACCTGGTATTCGCCCGGGAGAGCAGACCGCGAAATATATAGATAAAGTGATGACACGCCTGACATTGGCTGGTGCGTTATATATCACCTTTATCTGTCTGATCCCCGAGTTTATGATGATTGCATGGAACGTCCGCTTCTATTTTGGCGGCACTTCACTACTGATTGTAGTTGTGGTTATCATGGACTTCATGGCTCAAGTTCAGACACATCTGATGTCTCAACAATATGAGTCTGTTTTGAAAAAGGCTAATCTTAAGGGCTCAGGCCGTTAAGATCCTAATTACGGAGTTTAGCAATGAAAGTTCGTGCTTCCGTTAAGAAAATCTGCCGTAACTGTAAAGTTATCAAGCGCAACGGTGTTGTGCGTGTAATTTGCAGTGAGCCAAAGCATAAACAACGCCAAGGCTAATTAGCAGAAATATTTCTTGCAAATTGAAGGTAGGTTGGCTAAATTAGCCAACCAATCTTTTGTGTGTGCAAAAGAATTGTTCCACCGCTGCGTATCCTAGACGGGCTTTGCAGCGGTTATTCTTGAAAAGTACTAGGAGTGAATAGTGGCCCGTATTGCAGGCATTAACA
The DNA here is from genome assembly GCF_052873915.1 of Photobacterium sp. DNB22_13_2. Taxonomy (NCBI): domain Bacteria; kingdom Pseudomonadati; phylum Pseudomonadota; class Gammaproteobacteria; order Vibrionales; family Vibrionaceae; genus Photobacterium; species Photobacterium sp. DNB22_13_2. The sequence goes on along the minus strand of NZ_JBNNXU010000011.1, from coordinate 21,849 downwards.
TTCCTGATCAAAAACATTCTGTAATCGCTCTAACAGCGATCTACGGCATTGGTAAAACTCGCTCTCAAGCTATTCTAGCTGAAGTGGGTATTGCTGAAGATGTTAAGATCAGTGAACTAACTGAAGAGCAGATCGATCTACTGCGTGATGGTGTAGCTAAGTACACTGTAGAAGGTGATCTACGTCGTGAAGTTTCCATGAACATCAAGCGTCTAATGGACCTTGGTTGTTACCGTGGTCTTCGTCATCGTCGCAGTCTACCACTACGTGGACAGCGTACTAAAACCAACGCTCGTACCCGTAAGGGTCCGCGCAAGCCGATCAAAAAATAATCGGGTAAGGTAGAGAGTACAATGGCTAAACAACCAACTCGCGCGCGTAAGCGCGTACGCAAGCAAGTAGCAGATGGCGTTGCGCACATCCATGCTTCTTTCAATAACACAATCGTAACCATTACTGACCGTCAGGGTAACGCTCTATCTTGGGCAACTGCAGGTGGTTCAGGTTTCCGCGGTTCTCGTAAATCTACTCCGTTCGCTGCACAGGTTGCTGCTGAGCGTTGTGGTGAAATGGCCAAAGAATATGGCGTTAAGAACCTAGAAGTTATGGTTAAGGGCCCTGGTCCTGGTCGTGAGTCAACTATCCGCGCTCTAAACGCAGCGGGTTTCCGTATCACTAACATTGTTGATGCGACTCCGATCCCTCATAACGGTTGTCGTCCACCTAAGAAACGTCGCGTATAACGTTTCGTTTTTAGGAAAACTGGAGAAAGAACATGGCAAGATATTTGGGTCCTAAGCTGAAGCTTAGCCGTCGCGAAGGCACAGACTTATTCCTTAAGTCTGGTGTGCGCGCGATTGATACCAAGTGTAAAATCGACAATGCACCTGGTGTGCATGGTGCTCGTCGCGGTCGTCTATCAGACTACGGCGTACAGCTTCGCGAGAAACAAAAAGTTCGTCGTACTTACGGCGTACTTGAAAAGCAATTCCGTAACTACTACAAAGAAGCAGCTCGCATTAAGGGCAACACAGGTGAAAACCTGCTTCAGCTTCTTGAAGGTCGTCTAGATAACGTAGTTTACCGCATGGGTTTCGGTGCAACACGCGCTGAATCACGTCAGCTGGTAAGCCACAAAGCGATCCTAGTTAACGGTCAAGTCGTAAACGTTCCTTCTTTCAAGGTAGCGGCAAACGACGTTGTTAGCATTCGCGAGAAAGCTAAGAACCAAGCACGCATCAAAGCAGCTCTAGAAGTTGCTACTCAGCGTGAACTACCGACTTGGGTCGAAGTAGACAGCAGCAAGCTAGAAGGTACTTTCAAGCGCCTTCCAGAACGTTCTGATTTGTCTGCCGACATCAACGAACACCTGATCGTCGAGCTTTACTCTAAGTAAGGCTATAGTTAAGAGAGGACACAATGCAGGGTTCTGTAACAGAATTTCTTAAGCCACGTCTTGTTGATATTGAACAAGTTAACACGACGCATGCAAAAGTAACTCTTGAGCCGCTTGAGCGTGGTTTCGGCCACACTCTTGGTAACGCTCTACGTCGCATTCTTCTATCTTCAATGCCGGGTTGTGCCGTAACTGAAGTAGAAATCGACGGTGTGTTACACGAGTACAGCACCAAAGAAGGAGTACAGGAAGACATTCTTGAGATCCTTCTAAACCTTAAAGGCCTGGCCGTTAAGGTTGAGGGTAAAGACGAAGTTATCCTTACTCTGAATAAATCTGGTGCAGGCCCTGTTGTTGCAGGTGACATCACCCACGACGGTGATGTTGAGATTGCGAACCCAGAGCACGTAATCTGCCACCTAACTGATGATCATGCTGATATCAGCATGCGCATCAAGGTAGAGCGTGGTCGTGGCTATGTACCAGCGTCTGCTCGTATTCACACTGAAGAAGATGAGCGCCCAATTGGTCGTCTGCTAGTTGATGCAACTTTCAGCCCAGTTGACCGTATCGCATACGCCGTTGAGGCAGCACGTGTAGAACAACGTACTGACCTTGATAAGCTAGTTATCGATATGGAGACAAATGGTACACTTGATCCTGAGGAAGCTATCCGTCGTGCAGCTACTATCCTAGCTGAGCAACTGGATGCATTCGTAGATCTTCGTGATGTACGTGTTCCTGAAGAGAAAGAAGAGAAGCCGGAGTTCGATCCGATCCTACTGCGTCCTGTAGACGATCTTGAACTAACTGTTCGCTCTGCTAACTGTCTAAAAGCAGAAGCGATCCACTACATCGGTGATCTCGTTCAGCGTACTGAGGTAGAGCTTCTTAAGACTCCAAACCTTGGTAAGAAGTCTTTGACAGAAATCAAAGACGTGCTGGCATCACGTGGTCTTTCTCTAGGCATGCGCCTAGAAAACTGGCCGCCAGCATCAATTGCTGAAGATTAATAGTTACTGATATCTAGTTAGAAGGATTAGGTCATGCGCCATCGTAAGAGTGGTCGTCAACTCAACCGCAACAGCAGCCATCGCAAAGCGATGTTCAGCAACATGGCTGGCTCTCTGGTACGTCACGAACTTATCAAGACTACCGTGCCTAAGGCAAAAGAGCTGCGTCGCGTAATTGAGCCATTGATTACCCTAGCTAAGACCGACAGTGTTGCTAACCGTCGTCTTGCATTCGCACGTACTCGTGATAACGAAGTTGTTGCGAAACTATTTAACGAACTGGGCCCACGTTTTGCTCAGCGTCCAGGCGGTTACACTCGCATTATGAAATGCGGTTTCCGTGCTGGCGATAAAGCCCCTATGGCTTATATCGAGCTAGTAGATCGTCCTGAAGCTCAGGAAGAAGCTGCTGCTGAATAAGCAAAAGCGCGTTAAATAAGAAGAGGCCGAGTCTTAGACTCGGCTTTTTTTTTGCATAGATTTTCTTGTTATCCCAAACAACAAGGAAGCGAATGTATGATTTACCTGTTTGTCGACAGCTCCGGCTTTGGTGGTATTGAAAGCCATATCCAGCAGTTAGCCGCGTTGCTTCAATCACAACAGACCGGGGTTGAGGTTGTATTTCTCCATTATTACCCTTCACACCCGCAGTACAACCAACTCAACCTTCTTCAGATCCCATATCGTTTTCTATCTGATTCATCTGTCATTGGTTTTTTTCGTCATCTGACGGCTGATGATGTTGTTCATGCCCACGGCTATAAAGCTTCTATCATTTCGCGTATATGTTCATTGTTTTCTTCTTTTCATCTCGTGACGACCTTCCATGCAGGAGAATCGGTATCGGGAAAGCTAGCCTGCTATGAATGGCTTAACCGCTACAGTGGATGCTTGTCTTATAACCTAGCTGTTAGCGATAAAATCAGGCAGCAGCAGCCATTTCGTTGCGAATTAGTACGCAATTTTGTTCGTTGCAAAAAGGAAATGATAAAGCGAGAACGCCACACAACTCTGCAAGTGGGGTTTGTCGGTCGGCTAAGTTATGAAAAAGCGATCGATCGCTTCGTTTCACTCAGTCAGCAATTACCGAACAGTGACTGTCATGTTTTCGGTGATGGTGACCAAGCCCACCTTCTTGATGGTCAAGCGTTGACTTGGCACGGCGCAGTTCCCTCGATGACGCCTTATTGGCAACAGCTAGACGTGCTGCTAATTCCCTCGCGGGCTGAAGGTATGCCGATGGCCGCACTTGAGGCGATGGCACATGGTGTGGTGGTGTTATCAACAGATGTTGGTGAGATGCCGTCATTACTCGATGAAGGGTGTTTAACTGCAGAAAGTAATTGGTCATTTCTCAGTCAGATGGTTATTGATCTCGATGGCGCGGGTGACGAACAGTGGTTGCTGTTATCACAGTGTCAACAGCAGCGAGTGAAAACCCACTTTAGTGGTGAAGCATGTTGGCAGCAACTGGCTCAGATCTACCGCTTAGCCTAGTAGCCCTAGATCAGCGAGTTATCCAGATTGGTCTAATGTGTTTTAGCCCGCTAGTTAGTGTTTGCAGCTCAGCGTAACTAAGGTGCGATCATCCTCATGGTTGTCAGGGTTGCGCTGCCATAGATACTGATGGCGCTCTTCAATGGACATGCGCGCCATGATCTTCCGCTCCTTAGCGGGTAACGCTGATTCCAACATACCGTCACTGTAGCCGTGTAGACTAAGACCTTCATTCATCGTTAGCTGGCAGGCTTCTATTTGCAGCGTGTCAAATAGTCCTAATAACCCCACTGTCTCATCAATGTGTTGGCAGGTTGTATCGCAAAGAATTGGCTTTGGCATTCCGGCGTTGTAGAGAGTAACGGTATTTTTTGTACTGAGATGAATGACAAGCAAGCACACCAGGTTGTTGGACTGAACGTGGTAGAGGTGCTGATTGAGTTGTTTGCAAAATTGCGCTGGTGTCTGGTCTGGGTTGAGAAGGAGTCCCTGGATCAAACCGTAACACATTCCACCGTTGGCTTTTGCGACGATGCCATGCCCCATTAAGTCGCCGAGGATCATCATCTCCGACCCATCTGCCAGTGTCTGATGAATAAAAAAGTCTCCGCTGATCTCAGGCTCGCGGCTTAACTGGACGTTGATATTCCCTACCGTTATTGATGTTGTTGTTGTTTGATGATCAGCCCCTAATGGGGTTGCATGCTCGAGCCGCTGCAGCAGGTTGTCTTCAAATGCATCGAGCAAATGATTGTGTCGCTTGAGTACCCGGTCCAACACTTGCAGAAGGTGTCGTTTGTTGATGGGTTTAGCTAGAAAGTCATCTATTCCCGATTGGGTGACGGCTGACATGGTGTCCGATGAGTTATCACCAGAGAGAAAGATAAAGGGTAACAAGCGGTGGTGGCGGAGATGACTAACCTGCCGGCGGAATTCCAACCCGTTGATGTTCGGCATCCATAGGTCGGTGAGGACTAAGTCACAGTGGTTGGTGCTCAACCACTTCAGTGCATCATCAGCCTGACTGAAAATCGAGAGTTGATAGTTTTGCTCAAGGTAACTGGTCAGCATAGTTAGCTGACTGCGACTGTCATCGACAATAACAAGGTGCTTTCTGGCGGATTGTAATGGAAGGGTAAACTCTATCTTGTTGTGATCATGTAAGATTTGATAACTAAAGTCAGGGAATGTCGCCTTTATGATGGCAAGCCCCATTCCGGACTCACAAGGTGAGTCCGGTAATACCGCATCGGATAAATGTTGGGTTTGCGCGGGCCACGGTGAGCCATTATCGGTAATGGCGAACCGGTATTGCCCCGCAAACTTACCATAGCTGATGGTGCACAGAGTCGCGGGCATATGTTGGTGATCGAGTAAGTTGGCGCAGTATTCACTGCAGACTAACTTGATACTTTGAATCAAGTCGGGACTTAACTGCAGTGCCGAGGCTCTGTCATCCAGTACCCGGCGGATGTGGGCAAGGCTTTCGTAGCTAAGATCAAACTGACGTTGGAACAGAACCTGATTCATGTGGTGTCATCCTTGGTATGGCATGTGGCCTTGCTATTGATATTTGCCTTGTAATAGCGGGCTACTTTGCAGGTATTCGACCAGTTTACGTTTGAGGCTGAGCGGTATCCATCGCGCCTTGCCGTTTAATACCCGGATGATTTCTTCTGCTAATGATGGGTTGGACTTATCATTGATTAATGTACCCAGTAAGGTAATACCGTTCTGCTCAAGTTTGCTGACGCAGGTCAGCAATTCACTTTCTGTTGTCTGGGCGGCGGCGAGGCAGAGGATGGTTGCATCACTGGCATGGCTAAGCGCATTGATCGGTAGGTTTCGCCAATTGGTATTGGTCATGGTGCCGACATCACAAAGGATATAATGGTAATCCTGCTTCCAGCGCTCAAGTGCTTGCTGAAAGGTATTCGGTTGGCGCAGTTCTAAGATGGTTTGTTCTTTACTTGGGCGTGGGAGTAAGTCTAGTTGTTCTGTCAGTTGGAGTATCGCCTCCGACTCCCCCTCGCCATTACTACACCAAGGTCGAGAGGAATAGCCTTGCCCTGAACCCGCCAGATCCAGATCGACCAACAATACTTTGTGATCTTCGGCACAGCGGCGTGCCAGCCAGTTACAATGGGTTGAAGTCCCACAGTGGCTTGATGCGCCAGCCAAGGTGATCACCCGGGCATTACGTTGATGGATCTGGTGAAAGAGTTGATCATATTCTCCACTAAGCCAAGGTTTCATAATGCTGCTCCTAGGGCTATCAAGGTAAAGATCCCCAGTACATCCCTCAGGCCCTTACGCCATTGCTCGCCGACGGAATCATTGAGGTTGGGGACATAAACGGTATCTCCGGGGCGTAAAAGCGGGAGAGGATAACTGGCCGGATCGATGACGTAGTCGCGCAGGTTGAAAGTTTGGGCTTTATCACCGCAACATGATGTATTCACTATCATGATCCGCTCGATATAGGCACTGTCAGAAGGGCCTCCGGCTTCGGCCAGCAAATCGAGGATGTTCATTTGGCTGTTGAACGGGTAACGACCGGGTTTGTTGACAGAGCCCATGAGTCGGACGACTTGCTCTGCTGGCTTATCGAGCCAGTTTCCTTCCAGTTTAGGCACATAGATAACGTCACCGGGAACGATCTCGGGCAGCAAGGTTTCGTCACCCGTATCGAAATACATCGATAGATTAAGGCGGGTGACTCGGGCTGTACTGTCATTACGGTGGCTGATGCGAATTTGGCGTAGATCGGCATCACCATTGGGGCCGTCGGCTGCAGAAAGGATATCAAGGAAGCCCAGCTCGCGATTGAAGGCATAACGCCCCGGTGCGCCAACTTGGCCAAAGACATAAATCGAGTCATCGGCGGATTGGCGGATCCAGCTGGATTTGTTGTCGGTAGGATCGTGCGGTAGTTCATCAATAACAATGGTATCACCGGCAGTCAGTCGGGGTAGGGCGGTAAAGCTCCCTCCTTCATTGATAAAGTTATCCAAGTCAAAGTACAACACATTATCTCGTGATTGGCGGTTCTCTTTGATGATCCGAATATTGGTGATGTTTGCCTGTTGCAGTGGCCCGCCAGATAGAGCTAACACGTCCAGGAAGGTCATGCTGACATTCCAGTTGAAGCGGCCGGGAGATTTTACTGCTCCAATGACTTTGATAGCCTCGGTATCGGCAACCGTATCGACCTGTGGTAAGAAGATGACATCACCGGCAACCACTTTGGGCAGCAAGGATTCATTACCGGTTTTGAAGTAGCGAGCAAGGTTGAATCGGGTCACCTTGGTGGTTTTACCATTACGGTGAGTGATCAGTACATCTTGGATATCCGCTTCACCAGTCGGCCCATCGGCGGCGGAGAGAATATCAAGGAATCCTTGTTCGCTGTTGAAGGCGTATCGTCCAGGGGCACCAACTTGGCCGAAAATGTAGATAGAGTCTTGTGCTGACTGACGCAACCAGCTGGCTTTGTTATCGGTTGGATCGTGAGGTAGCTCATCAAAGATTATGGTGTCACCCGCTTGTAGCTGCGGCAGTTGACTTTGGGGTTTGCCTTGCTTGGTGAATGCTAAAAAGTCGAAGGTGGTAACCCTTTGTTCATCCGCCTTGGCATTCTCGCGGACAATACGAATGTTCGACAGGTTCGTCTGCTGCTTCGGACCGCCAGCATGGGCCAGCAGATCCATAAAACCCATGGTGTCATTCCACTCAAAGCGTCCGGGGTTATTGACCGCACCGATAATTTTGATGGCGCGATCGTTGGTAACCTTAAGCCACGATTTTTCATTGAAGTCGATTTTCTCCGGAATGAAGATGACATCGCCCGGCATCATGTCAGGCAAAGGGTACAGAGCCGGTGCTTGGGTATATTTGACAAGGTTGATTGTCATTGAAGCTTTTGTATTGCTAAGTAGCTTTATTTGAGTGGTATCGGCAAATCGAGTTGGACCTCCCGCATTGGCCAGCACATCGATGAAGCCGGTTCCCGGCGAGCTTTCGTAGGCGCCAGGCGCTTTAACCTCACCCATGACATAGACAGTACGGGAAGTCGTATTGATATCTTCGACTTCTATTGGGGCAAAGATGGTCGTGCCGGGTTTCACCGGCGGCAGATCCTTTGTTACGCCTGTATCTAAGTAGGCTTTTAGATCAAAAAGGTAGGGGGTGTTATCGGTGATCACTCGGATTTTTGTCACATCAGCATAGCGGGTAACCCCCTCAGCACGCATTAGTGCATCGACTACCGTCATACCCTGCTTGAAGCTGAAGGTACCGGGATTGCGCAGTTCACCGAAAATGGTGATCCCTTGCTCTTCATCCGCATCTCCCCCTTTTGTTAACGAAGCGGCGTCAAAATCGACCTCGACATTACCGAGCAGTGGCGAGGTTGGAACAAAAATGGTATCGCCACCTTGCAGTGCTGGGAGTTTGGTTGGGTCGCCAGCATCGAGATAGGCCTTATAATTGAACTGCTGGGAATTACCGTTTCGTATCAGCTTGAATTGATCTAATTGGGCACCGGGACGGGCACCGCCTGCCGCGGAAATTGCCATTTGGACATTGGCGCCTGGCTTGAGTGAAATCATGCCGGGCTCCTCGACATAACCGAGGACTTGTACCCGCAAAACTTGCTCAAGAATACTGAGTTTAAATTCGTCGAGGTTACGGTAAATCGTTTTGAGCCGTTCGCGTAATAGCTCCTCAGCTTGGGGCAGGCTTAATCCGGCAATTGGCACCAGGCCGACTTCTGGTAGCCGGATTTGCCCCTGATCGTCGATGGTGAATGGCTCATCGAAATCATTCTCCCCCGGAAGCTGGAGAAAGACCCGATCTCCGGTTGTTAGGTTTGCTCCCCAGACTGGCGGGGTAATGATGAGGAAAAGGAGTAGCAAAAACCTGCTCATAGCGATCCCGAACTCAGTTGTTCTTTGACGGCATGCCAGTCACTGAGTGAATACACCCGATGTGGTGCCCGCGTGTGATGGTCGACCAGCACTCTGGCATCCACTTTACGGTTGCTAAGACGTTGTGTTCTTGACCGAGGGTCCTCAAACGATTCTTTTTCTCCTGCACTGAAAATCGAAATCTGGTGGGAGTCTACCCCTTGCTCGATAAGGTATCGCCGCACCGTATCGGCGCGCCGCATACCTAGTTGGTAATTGCTCAACTCTGTGCCAATGGTGTCGGTATACCCTGTTAACTGGAGCTGCCAATGGTCTTGGCGTTTTAGAATTGATGCGGCACGACGCAATGCATTTTGGTAATCGGGTAGTAGTTTGGCGCGGTTAAATGCAAACTGGTTGTCTACGCGCATCAGCAATAGGAATTGATCCCTGAGCTGTATCTCGGAATAGCGGGTATCCAAACATTCTGTATGGTGCTCCAGCCAGTCCATTTGGCGTTGCATTTTGGCGAACTGAGTTTGATAGGCAAGCAAGGTGATATCGGCATCGTCCGCGAAGCCAGCCTTGGCTTCTTGGTTTGCCTGATCATGAAGATTGGCAAGCTGCTGGTATTGTCCCGGCAGGCATAGCTTGGCCCCGCGGGTTGCCAGCAGTTGGAGTTCAAAAGTGTGGTGCTCAAGCTCATGCCATTGATCGACATCTGGTGCAGAATAAGGCGTATCACCGGTGGTAGGCCATGTGGTGCAGCCACTGGCCATCAGTATCACTAGCAGGCTTGAGAGTTTTCCCATATCAACATAACTCCGCTGAGGTGATCAAAGGGATCACCTTGTCAATCCGTAACATTTTCATCAGCTGGCGCGGTTGGCCGTTCACATTGAGCAGGCGTAAGCTTTTTCCTCGGCTTTTTAACCGCTTGTATAAGAAAACAATGGCACCGATTCCACAGGAGTCAATAAATTGTACTTCTGTCATATCGATGATCAGTTCATTTTTATCGGTTTGACTGAGTGTTTCAAACTCTGGCTCCATTTGTCTGGCTAAGTGGGCATCAAATTCATTCTGAAGTGTCAGACCGATATTGGTGTTATTGACTGCTTGATTCATAACTGGCCTTTTGGTTGTTGATGTTCCTCCTTTGTTAATACAAGTGCTATGCCAACTATTGCCCGCGTTTGCTCACCATGATGTAAATGGTTTTGAAAATAATGAACAGATCCATTTTGATCCACTGTAGAGGTGAGCTGAGGGCTAAGGCATAAGCGTGATCAAAGCCTATTTTACTTTTGACGTCTTCCAAATTGCTATCATAACCTTGGCTGACTTGGGCCAGACCGGTGATCCCGGGTTTCAAGCCGGCAGTTCTCTCGAGGTAAAATGGCAATGCATTTTGCAAAGTGCCACAAAACTCTGGCCGTTCTGGTCTTGGACCGATCAACGCCATGTCTCCTTTGATAACATTGATGAACTGGGGCAGCTCATCTAGCCGAGTGACACGAAGAAAGTTACCGATACGGGTAATACGGGGGTCATTCTGCTGAGCCCAGGTTGCGCCTGATGCTGACTCCGCGTTATGGGACATGGAGCGAAACTTAATGACATCAAACAGCTCAACTTGCTCCTCGCTGATCCGACCCACTCGCATTTGGCGGTAGAACACCGGACCTGGGGAGTCCAGTTTGATCAGTAGGGCAATCAACGGCCACAGCGGCAAGGTCAAAACCATACCGGTTGTGGCCAGTAAGATATCACTGATGCGCTTGAGCAGTTGGGTCGACTGGGCCTGGTAGCTTGATATTGGAGGCAGGTGGCGCCAGCCTGTGCGAAAGTGGCCCATGCAATAACGAAGCATACCGACCAATGACGCGAAATAACCACTGACAAAATAGTGCAGCTTATCAGTTAGCTTGTTGTGGATACCTAGCAGGGGCAAGGTGGCTGCTAAATACCCGGTGACTTGCAGGGCTGTTAAGAGTTGAGCAAGCCCTGAACCTTGGATAGCCAAGGCTAAAGATAAGAGGAAATAGCCGATCAAGGTGAATGGCATCAGTGTTCGCAGAGCTTTGCCGGAGGTAAATAGCCAGCGCGCGCCATCATGGGCATGGCGGAACACGAAGCGACAGCGGAGCAACTGTTGCAGGTTACCGGCACCAATCCGCTGTCGGCGTTGATAGGTATCTTGCTCGGTGGAAGGAGAGAGCTCGACGCTGTTGATATAGTGGTTGAATAGAACCTGGTAGCCTTGTTTGATCACCAGCATCGTCTGGATGAAGTCATCATTGATGGTATCTTCAGGTAAAGAGGAAAATAGTGGTGCGCGGACTATATAGAAGGCCCCGTTGCCTCCCATAACACTGCCGAGCTTCGATTCGGTTTGGCGAATCGAGTTTTGCCATTGCCAGTATTGCTGTTCACCACTGGAGGCTTCGGCCAATAGGTAGTTACAGGTCAAGGCGCCTATTTTTAAGTCAGTAAAGCTTTCGGCTGCTTGGGCTAGGGCATCAATGGAGAGCAATGCTGAGACATCGGACATGGCGATTAAATCAACCTTGTCTTTCACCAAGCTGAGTAGCTGATTGATGCGCACAACTTTGCCTTTATTGTTCGTCTCAACGATACACTCTAACTGAATACCAGCCTCGGCATATTTGTCCTGCCAACCTAGGGCTAGCTCTGCGGTATTATCACTGCAACCATCACAGCAAATCCAAACAGAGAGCTTCTCGGGCGGGTAATCCAGCATCAATAGGTTGGCAAGTTTAGCTTCGAGAAAGTCAGCTTCGTTGTGGGCGGGAATGAGAATCGCAATCGAGGGTAAGCCTGCCGGTTTGCAAGAGGGCGACTCGTTGTCTCCGGGCGGTTGCTCAGTAGTTATGGGTGTTTTTCGGCTTAACCAGATCATCAACCCGGTATAGATGACGTGGTGATAGATAATCACTATGGTCATTGCGATTAATACAATCCAACTGATAGTCATGGTGATTTCCCTTATCTGTTAGCAAGCGACTCATAGGAGGCCGTCATTTCCCGGACATCGGCTAGGCGGCGAATATATTGGGTGGTTTGATGGCAATCATGGATGGGTGTGCGAAGTCTGTCGTGCAAGGCTTTGGCAAGTACAGTAGGGTGCTCCGCTGGGATCAAGTGACCGCTGTGAGGGCAGATTAAGTCGGGGATCCCGCCAACATCGGAGGCAATAACAGGTTTGCCACAGGCTTGGGCTTCAAGCAGTGCAAGGGGAAGCCCCTCTTGGCGAGATGGCATACAGAACAGGTCAATCGCATGGTAGAAGTTAAGCATATTGTCACATCGCCCCAGCCAATGGACTCGCCCGGTAAGTCCTAGTTGCTGCGACAGGTGTTCTAACTGAACTCGCTCAGGGCCGTGACCAGCGACGACGACATGATAACTCTCGGGCAATGCTGCCAATGCCTCTAGCAATGTATCAATCCCTTTTTCTCGTACTAAACGCCCAGCACAGCCAATGATTAATTTGTCGGTAGGAAGCTGAAGCTGATGTCTTGCTTGATTAGCCTGGCCTGGCACATAGTGCTGGGTATCGATCCCATTGATAATCACATGATCAGCAGAGATCCCTTGGGATTTTAGGTGATCGGCAATACGGGGAGCGTCGGCAACAAGCTGGATGTTGCTTCCAGCCAGCAGGCTACGGGTGAGTAGCCGCTGCTTAGGATCCTCAAGGTGCCAGCTGTCGTGCTCGGTTTGGATGTGGGTGATCCCTTTCAGCCCGAGACTGGCTGCGCGACTGTAGAGTAGTGGTCCCAAATGGTGGGAGTGAATCACTTTGGCTTGCAACGTGCGGATAAGCCGTCGTAATTTGAAAACGGTTTTGACATCGCGACCGTGAGGTTTCTCGAGGAAATATAGCTGTTCTGCTAGCGGTGCCAATTCGGGCCATTGTTCGATTGCCTGCTTTTTATTGCCTTCTAGCGCAACAACATATACCTGATTTTCAGGAGAAGCGAATCGCACCAGGTTGAGTACCAATCGTTCAATACCGCCGGGGCTCAAGTGCTGGACAACCTGCAAGGTAGTGGTAGTCATGACGTTTCCTCGGAAAAGTGGGGGATGCGAATTAATACTGGGGCTTTTGCCAAGCGGACAATCTGCCCACTTTGGTACAGACGGGTGTCTAGCAACTGCACGGCGCAAACCAGTGATAACCCAAGCCCCAAGCCGACAAAGATGCCCATAGTGAAGTTGATCCACCAAGGCCAATTCAGCGGTTGGCTCGGTATGCTGGGACGGGCAATGATTTTGAGTTTGTCAGGCTCTTCGAAGCGTCCGAGTTGGCCGGTGACTTTGGCCATCTCGTAACGCTCGAGCAGTTGGTTGTATATTTTGGCCTTAACGTCATAGTTGCGCTGCAATACGGTCAGCTCTTTTTCCAGTTGGGCAAACTCGGCACGTTTATCTTGCAGGCGTGTAGCCTGGGACTCCAATAGCTCAAGCTCTCCCTCAAGCGATTGTATTTGGCTTTCCGCCTGTTGTAGCTGTTCGAATTGGCTGATCAGGATTGGCTGATTGGGGTTATCGAGTTGCTGGGTGTTACTGGCAATGCGCTGCCAGAGCTGACCAACCTCCTGAGCATTGAGCGATTGTTGTTGATCAACAAGGCGTGCGCGCTCTTGTTTCAGGCGATCTAGCTGGCGAACGACGGCTTTTACCGAGGAATGGCGGTCGGTGTAACTGGCTCTGAGTATGGCCAGCTCGGCTTCGGCTTTGACTATTTCTGTTTCGAGCATACCGACAACCGGGTTGGTACTGGCGAGACGGTTATAGAAGTTATCCCGTTTGGCTTGGGCATTGAGCAGCTCGAGCCTGGTTTCCTGGATCAGGGTGTTTATCTGGGCGTCATTTTGGATCCGGCTTCCTTGTAGTTGGGGTAAGTTGCCGGCATTGTCTGATTTAAACGTAGCCAGGGCACTCTCAGCATTTTCCAAATCGATTAAGGTTGATTCGAGCTGTTGCTGAAGGAAAAGTTCGGAACCGTCTATCGACGCGCGGCCGGGAGCGCGGAGTTTATCGAGGAACAACTCGGAGAGCTTATTTAGGATCCCTGGCATCTCTTTAGGGGTGTGCCAGTTCAGGCCCAGCTGAACCAAGTCATTACCGATCAAGTTGACGCTGAGATTGCTGTTGAGTTGGCTGACTACAGCACTGACTTGGCTTGGGTTATGAGCTGGCGCTAGCTCTAGTTCGATAGCAACCTGTTCGAGGACAAACTGGCTATGGAGTAATACCCGCAGTGCTTTTATCCGCTTTTGAAGATTCATCGAGATAGATAAATCTTCCAGGAACGGGTTTAGCATTGCAGCCTCCTGTACCAGTATCGTGGTTTGGGCATAATAGCGCTTGGCCTTTACCGCTCCGCCTGCAGTCATGAGTAGCGGCATGATAAACATCGGCAGTAAGAGCAGGTAGCGATGATTCCACAGGGCCTGCAAAAGCGGGTACAGCTTGGCAAAGAGTTGGGCTCTCATGGTGACTGCCTTTGTAATATCAGGGTATCGGCAGTCTGGTCGGGATCATACTCCAGATGCAGTGGGATGTTCTGGCTATTTGATAGCTTGCTGACGGCCTGAATGCGCTTTTGACTTTGCAATAGAGCCTCAAACGGATTGCTCAAATCTGCCGGGGCCACTTTGGCGACAAGCTGCTGGTAGGGATTATCGGTTAAAAATCCACTGATCTTGCGCTGTTGTTCTGCAGTCAGTGATATTTGTTCAGGGCTGAAAAATAGTGTCAAAGTTGTCTGCTTGGGCTGTGACGCACAGCCAAATATCAACAGGCAACTTATAGCTATTAATATCTTTTTCATTTTGTCCCTCGGTCATTTCAATTTGCTACTTTACTTATTGGTAGCAAAAAAAGTGCCCGAAGTTAGATAAATTGTAAGCCGGCGTCTGAAATAATTGACATTAATTTAGTTGGATAACCTTTGTTTAAGCGTATCAATGATTTGCGAGGCACGGCATTCCCAGCTCTCATTGACGACCGTTTGATAGGCACGCTTCGAATAACCCTGCCTTTGTGAAGGAGTCCATTGACTGTAACGGTCTATCGCATTTAGCCATTCGTTTTCGCTGGTGGCAGTGGTAATGACAGAGCGGTAGGGGGTGGTCGCCGGGAAGTTGCTGCTGATCACCGGACAGCCAGCAGCCAGGTATTCACGGAGTTTTAGCGGGTTACATGCCCGGATCTGCTCATTGTCAATGAAAGGCAGGATCGCCATGGTCCAATGCTGTAGGTAACTGGCGAGCTGGTGGTGGGGTTTAGCAGGCAGCAGTATGATGTTTTGTTGTTGGCGTAGCATCTCGATGTCGCAATCTTGACGACCGATGAAGTAGAAATTGATATTGGGCCGAGCCTTGGCAAGCTTGGTAATCAGTGTTTGATCAAGCCAGTTATTCAGGCTGCCATAAAAACCAATACTGGGTCGGGATAGGTCAACATCTTTTGGAGCGTTGGTAAGTTTCGCAAATTGCGACAAATGTACGCCGTGTGGTAGCAGAATGGTTTTACTGGCAGGAAACTTTGCTTTTAGGGCTGGGCTGCAGGCAAAAATAATATCAGCCCGGGCAATAAGACGCTGCTCGGCTGTGATGGCCAGTTGATGATCCACTCCTGCAAGCGCTGCAAAGTCATCCCCGCAATAATAAACCACCAAGTCACTATCACAGATATCAAGGTAATCGACGGCACTTGGCAGCGCGGCCCATACGACACGGCGGTATGTTTTTTTTGATAGTTGCCTTTTCAACAGGTGGTTGTTAAGTGCTTTGAGTTTTGCATGTTGCGCCATTGGCCACACTAATGGCTTGATGACAGTGGTGGGCTTCTCAGTGTGCGCGCTTTGTGCCGTGTCAGTTTTGCTGCTTCGCGTAGTCACTTTTTCCCACATTCGCCTTAGATCTCGGTGGCTCAATGTTGGCTGGCGCAAGCCGATAGAGTTGATCCAGTGAACATCATAGTGCTGCCCGATAGCCTGCAATAGATGCTGACTGCTGGAGGGATGGCGGCCCCAGTCTTCGCCAAAAACGAGAAATTCCATGTTAATACTCCAACTGTTTAATGACTTTCGCTGGATTGCCGCCAGCCAGTACTCCGGCGGGAATATTTTTAGTCACCACGCTACCTGCGGCGATCACGCTACCTTCCCCAATCGTGACTCCGGCCATCACCATCACGCCAGTGCCAAGCCAGGCATTGCGGCAAAGATGAATATCCCCGATTTGCTGCTCGGTATCCGGTTTGCCTTGGGCACGGGCTATAGGGTCTAACGGGTGGCCGGGAAACCCGGCGAGAAAAACTTTACCCGCAAGCCTGACATTGTCATCTATACGAATAGTCCGTCCGACTGCTAGGGTGTTCTGCCAACCGATATCGACATTGTTACCCACGATAAGCCGAGGGGTAACTTCCCCCCATGCCCGCCCGCAGTATGTTGCTATACCTGATAGCCGACATTCTTCACCTAAATGAATATCTAATGGGCCGAGGATTTGCGGCATGCCACAGTCTAGGTGCAAGTGGCGGGGGCGGTTAGCCAGGCGAGAGATAAACATTGGGGTGAAATAGCCTTTTTGCAAAATGCAATGAAGACTTTGCTTCATAGTTAAATGCAAGTGATACAAACCATGATGTAAAAGCGGAATACAAGGTATATAGCTGCCACGTAGTCGTTGAACTACATTTTTCAACATGGCGAAGTGATTGGGTGCCAGATATGCCTTAACGAGTGCGCGCATAATTTGCCTCCTGATTCAGGGTGAGCCTGTCTAAAGCTAGTAGTAACCCGATCAAAATGTACAGGGGCCAAGTGGTGCCTTGGGTAAGGAAGGTGCCACTGACACAAAATGATAAGGTGCCGAGCCACAGCCCTTGTGCCAATGGCTTCATTTCATGATGCTCAAGCCGCTTGAGAAGCTGGTAACTGACACGCAGGGCACCAATAACCATTAGCAGGAATAGTACCAACCCTACAAACCCGGTTTCAGAGAGGATTTGGAGCCAGGTACTGTGCACTGCGTGATTCTTGCCATCCCAGTGTGGTGAGTAAAAATAGTAGTTGTAATAGAAGTTGTTGAGGCCAACGCCAGTGAATGGGTTGCTGACGGCCATATTAAAGGCGGCTTGCCAGGCATAAATTCGCCCCATCGCTGATTCATCAATCCCTGACTCTGCGGCTCCGCCTGAACTGCGGTCACTGATCCCAGCGAGAAGCATCAATGCCAATAACCCGATCCCGCTGATGATGGTTGGTAACACAATCGATCTGCTTTTCATCAGGGCCATGGCAAAGACCACGCAGGCGATACCCAATAATCCACCGCGGCTTTGGGTCGCTAGTACACTCATGATCATGATAATCAGCACGACGATGGATAAAGCTCGCTGCCACTTGGGGCCGTAGAAACTGTAAGCCATAGCAAATGAGACGGGGAATTGAAGTACCAAAGCCAAATCGTTGGGGTCGCCGAGCATCGAGCCGATATCTCTACCTATGGTGACGCGAGTTCCCTCGACGAGGCCAATACCATTGGTTTTGTTGAACAGAGCCAAGCCTCCGATTAACAGGCCACTGAGCAAGAGAAGATAAGGAATGATTTTCAGCTGCGGTAGTCGCTGTGGCAGCCAGCTAATAGCGAAAACCATAATAACGATTTTGATAAAGTTGCCATTAAAACTGGCAAAAGCCTCACCACGATTGCTTGCACAAAGGCAAGAGACCAACACCCAGGCGCTAAACAGCAAGAACAGTGTTTGTAACTTGTGCCAATTGATGGTCTCTCTTTGCAACCACAGTTGCCACCCAAGCCCGGCGAGGCTCGCCAAGGCTAAGAGCTGGGGGATCTTCAGTGGCATTAATAGAGGAAAGGCTTCGTGGATCCTGAAGTAGGAAAAAATAATAAATCCAACACAAATGAGGAATGCCTGGTTTATGACAAAAGGCAGAGCAAAAAGCAGGCTTACCAGTAGCACCAAGTTGCCCTGAGACATCCAGAAAAAGAATATCAGTCCGCTGCTGGTGAGGGCGAGGAGCCACTGGTTCAGCCTATTCATAGTGTTCTGCCGCTCTCAGTGAATTATCAAGCTTCTTCTGCCGGCTCAGGGCAAGCTTTGCTTTTCCCCAAGGCCAGACAATCAGACTAATTAACAGCAGAGTGCATATAACTTCGTAGGCTGGGGTCAACTGATAATGAGCCGTCAGTAATAAAGTTATCAGGCCATAGCTGGTTGCAAGTCGGCCTAGCGGATAGGGCAGGTGCAGATAGTATTGGCTGTAGTAATAGAACAAGCTTAGGCGTAACAGTTGAAGCCCAATACCTGCTCCAATAAATGCGAAAAGGCCATACTCGGGAAGGATGAAGAATAAGATACCCAAGGCGCAGCAAGCACTGAATATGCCGATAAGCACCACGCTTTTGCCGTCTTTCTGATGGTAGCAACCGATGTTGAGTAAGGTGCTGGCATGCTTGAACATCACCATGATACCGAGCATTGGCAGCATATCGGCACTGGCGTGAAAATCATCAGGTAGCCACCAAAGTAAGAATCGTGAACCGACGGTAATGATCCCAGCTGCGACCAAACAACTTAACTGGCAGCCTATTACACTGATTTCCGCGGCTTGCTGGCGATCTTCTGCAGTGTTAATTAAGCCAAAACGTTTGGGAAACCACCACAGGCCAAAAGGTTCGAGTAACAAACTTGCCGCAATCGCCCACTGGATGGCGACGGCGTACGGCGCCAATAGGCTCAGCCCTAATGTGTCTGCGATTGCCCAGCGCTCCGCACCGAGAACCACAAAGCTAAGTATGCCCGAGAGGGTAATCGCCCGGCCATATCGTAAAAAAAGTCTAATGTGGCCCAATCTGGGAGATGGGAAGTGTTTGGCTAAGACAATCACTTGCACTATCTGGGCGACGAGTCCGGCAGCCATTATCCCATCAACGCCATAATGAGGGGCTAGCAGCATGACGCCTAAGCCCTGAATAAGGGCGAATACGATTTGCGCCGTGACAAAGAGTTTGGCTTCATTGCGGATCCGCAAGATAGCCAGAGGGACACAGCACAGGGTGTTGAGAAACAGGGTCGTGAGCAAACAGTGTAAGGCAAATAAGGGCGGTTCGCCGGGTAGAGCTTGCTGCAACCAAGGTACTGTTAGCTGGGCGATAATCGTTAACCCGCCTGCGATAGTAAGGAGAAGTCCCAGTGCACTGCGGAAAATCGCGTCTTGATCATGCTGTTCGTGGGCGAAACGGTAAATGGCATCACTGATCCCAAAAGACATGATCAATGTCAGTAAACTGCCCAAGGCGACTAGTACATCCAGCCGACCAAACTGTTCGGCCCCCAACCATTGGGTCACAAAAGGCTGCAGGGCTAGTGCTATAAGCTTGCTACTGATCAAGCCAATAGCGTATACCGCCATGGTCAGGGCTGGAGTCATAATGCGTCCACCTGTGCTGACAGCCTTTTGGCTTGAGAGAGGGCGGTGAAATGCTCCATGACTCGATTGAACGCTTTTTCTCGAAGCTCAGTGAGTTTGGTGGCAGGCTCGAGTCGGTGAGCTGCCATCGCTTGTGCCAGGGCCATGTGATCATTCATCGGAACCTGATGACCATATTGGTTTTCAAGGATTTCACTGCAACCGGCTAGATCAGTTGTGATGACCGGTAGTCCCAACGCCATGGCTTCCTTGATAACCAGTGGGCCGGTGTCTTTGTCGCCGTTGGGGGCGATAGTGAAAGGAGCGACCAAGGCTTTATAGTCATTGGCATGCTGTCGGTACCAGGCTGCTTCTTTACGGCCGAGAAAGTGAACTTGGGACGCGACCCCCTGCTGGTGGGCTTGCTGTTTTAACTGAGGCAATAGTGGGCCATCACCGACAATGTCCAAGGAGGCGTCAGGGGGCAATTGGCTTAATGCAGTGATCAGGGTGTCCAGTCCCTTTTTCTCAACCAGTCGTCCGATAAATAAAAAGTCTTTTTGGGGGCTCCAATCTGACGTTAGAGGCGGGTATAGGGTTGAATCAATTCCACAAGGTATATGCAAAACTGGACGCTCCGTTGCAGCTTGCAGTTCAATTTGCATTTCTTTGGTAACAGCACAGATGAAATCAGCGGCTTGTAGCTTGCTGGTAATGTCTTGCGGTGTGGCGTAAATGTCTGCACCGTGGCCAACAAAAGAGACTGGAATATTGAGTAGTTTGGCCGCGACGATCGCCGTTGCGGCGCTGTGCCAAGCAAAGTGGGCGTGAAGATGCTCGCAGTTGTCTTTCTTAGCCAAGTGAGCCAGTTGCAACCCTTGGCGTAGCAGTGACAAGTAGGTAAACCCACGCTGCTGGCTGAGAAAACCATGACATCGGAAAACATTCCCTAGCACCGTTATTGGATATTTGGGAGCAGAGGAAAGATAGCGGCAGTGCTGTTTAAGTTCTTCATCCGCTGGTTGGAAATATTGTCCTGGGCTAAAGGCGTACGGCTGAACCGAGTGTCCCAGTGCCTTCATTGCCCTTATTTCTACCCCAACAAATGTTTCGGATAGCGTTGGAAATACGGGGATCACATAACCAATTTTTTTCATTGCTCCATCCTCACTGTTACCGACCAAACATACTGTGCAATATGTTGTGCTCTGCCTGTTCACTTTAACTATCCAATATTGATGCCAACACGCGTTGGCGTGTCGATTGCATTGGGATAATGACTAAGACAACCAAGAGGTGGATGTGATGAGCTCAGAACCAACGGTGAGTGTGGTGATCCCTAACTACAATTGTCGACTAACCTTGCCAAGGGCGATAGAGAGTATCCGGCAACAAGGTGTATCAGTTGAGATCATTGTGGTTGATGATGGTTCGAATGATGGTTCGCGCGAGTGGTTGGCGCAGCAGGCCGATGTGAAATTACTCTTTACTGAACGAGCAGGGGCATCGCAAGCAAGAAATCATGCGATTGAACATTGCTCCAATGAGTGGGTAGCTTTTCTTGATGCTGATGACTATTGGTTGGAAAACAAATTATCTCAACAGTTATCACTGCATCAGCATTATCCTGAACTGGTATGCAGTTTTACCGACTACATGCATATGACCGAAGCGGGTCAGCCAATTATTGGATGCTTTGACTACTGGCCGCGTTTTAGCAAACAACTCAGTCCCGGACCTGTGTCTGTTTTTCCTTTTTTTACACCATTACTCTTTGCCGAAAATGTGGTGGGTACCAGTACTGTAATGGTGAAAAAAAAGGTCTTGGTTGAGGTGGGAGGGTTTGATTCTAGTTTAAAGTCGGCCTCTGATTGGGACTTGTGGCTAAAAGTAGCAGAGGAAGGGGCGATCGGGGTTCTTCATATTAATTTATGCCACTACATTTCGGATAGAGCGGATGCGATAAGCCGGGATCATAATAAGCGTCTTAATGCGATGAAGATGATATTGAACAAGCACCGGGCTAAAGTCAGCAAGCACCCTGCAGCTCTTCTCGCGGGATATTTACGTTGGGTGATAGGAAAAGCAGAGTACAACCGATTGAAAAAAGCCTATCATATTTCGGCCTGTCAGGAGCTCGCCGTGCTTTGTCTGCAGCCCTGTAAGCAAAGAGTAAAAGCGGCGGGTCGAGATATATTGAACATGTTGTCCTAAAAACAATCCAGTTATTATTGTATGGTTTGTTTTTTGTTCGGTCGGTGTTTATTTTTATTTTTATGCTTGCCAATAATTATTCTCTCCCTATAATGCCGCATCACCGACACGGAGAGCGGCGCTGAAAAGCCCACTACCTAGCGGTAAGGGAATTAGCCAAGAAAATAAATTTTAAAAAGTGTTTGACACTAAAATTTGTTTGGATAGAATGGCTGCCCTGTTCAACGAGATTACTCTTCGCTAAGAGGTTGATAATCAGTTGAATATTTTGTTCTTTAACAATTTGACCATGCAATCTGTGTGGGCACTCGTGAAATGATAGTCAACAAAAGAATTATCAATGAA